>QMZD01000166.1 GCA_003662985.1 Archaeoglobales archaeon
GAGAATCCTTGAGATTGAGGGAGTAGAGGAAAAGGAGAAACCAAAGGTGAGGTTTAAGTCTTGTCATGCCTGTGGTACATTGAATCCACTTGATGCTGAAAATTGCTGTCTGTGTGGTGATATCTTGGACGCAGAAACGAGTTATCTCAGTAAAAGGTTGGTTTGGTTGGTAGATGAATTGATCAAGGAAAAAGGAGGGTATGATAAACTATTTAATGCCTCGGAAATTAAATAGGTGAGAAAGGGGTTAAACCCCCTTCTCAGTGTCCATATCCCTTATTTTTTTCACTATCTCTCGGTACATGAGAGGTAGTGAATCTAAAACCTTAGGGTTCTTTCTCAGTATGTCCTTTATCTCCTGAATTTTTCCCTTGCTCTTCATTTTTCACTCGGATTGTAGTGCCTAACTTATAACCTCTCTTTCCGGTATTGCTTGCAGCGAGGGCATGACTTGGGATTTGGAACTCTCGATCTCCATATATAACCACAATACTTGCACTTTATTATTTTCTCCATCCTTCTTGAATTTTTATGATGGTAATTGTCCATTCTGGTGAGATTTATGCTATGAACTGTTGCTGGTTGGTATATCTATCTTGTGGAGTTCATAGATTTTTCTTAAATTCTTGGTCTTTAGCATTTCGGGATTTATTTTATCTGCCAATAGAAGATCAAGGAAATACTGAAATCTAATTGAATTATCTAACGCGTCAGAACCTGTAAAATCAATCTCTGGGTATCCTTTGGACCAGTCAATATGGAAAATTTTGGTTTTAATTGGCTTGTTAAATTCTCTTCTATTTGGTAGTCTCATGGCGTATTCTTGAGTTGAAATTATTACAACAGATCCTATATAGGGCTTACCAATTTTTAATTCGGGATTAGCTAATTCTAAATCCTTAGCAAATTTTATGAATATGTCTAATCCTTGATATGCTCCAGCTACAGGATCGGGAGTTATAATATCATCTTTAATTCTTAGCGAAATGGAAGAATTCGAAATTAGGAAAAAATTCTCGTCCCATCTGCCTTCTTTCTGCTGCCTCCAGTGAGTCATACGCACTTCATCACTTACTGCCTTAAATTGTGGCTTGGGAAAACACCAGTTTTTTGGTTTGCGAATAATATTAGCTGTAAGGAGATAATTATGGCAACGAAACTTGAGATTTTTGTAGGAGACATCGAGAATTTTTGACGCTATTCTTCTACCCTTTTTTGTGAGTTCAATAAATTTTAAATTTTTACCATAAATCTCTATTAAGCCAAGCTTCTCCAAACGCTCAATGTTGTACTTAGCTGTCGTTTCTAGAATTTTTAACTCCCTCGCAATTAATCTCTGATAAAGACTTTCATCGCCACGCTCCAGAAGAAGTTGAATAATGCTAAGCTGTTTATGGCTCAATTTTACACCATCAATTACAATATCTGGCTTCAATTTTTTCATCTTCATCATAAAATATTAAGGAAGTGCAAATTCTCGAAAAACACCCAAAAGGGGGAATTCAATCAAAAAAATGACAACAAGAAAGCCTACGGAAAATACATTAAAGAAGATTAGGGATTTTCTATCAAAAAAAGTGGAAGGTGCAAGATTATCTACAATAGTACGAGAAACAGGTCTAGACAAAGGAACAGTTAGAAATGCGTTGAAATATCTTGAAGAGAATGAAGACGTATGGAAATCCAAAGATAATCGGTGGCATATTGAAGATAAAAGCATGACTCAACAGGACATCATTGTTCAGAGTAGTGGGGATAAGAGTTGGACAGGTATGAATCTTAGATATACAGATAGCTACAACGAAAGATATGATCTCTCTATAACTGCAACAGCAGGAGTTCATGAGGAATGTGCAAATCAACAAGATAACGAAGAGAAAAAGGAGTTATTTAGAACTTTAATAGGACCCGCTATCGCGAAATATGCACAAATAGGAGATCAAGAAGAAGGTGCGATGATTATAAGGTGGAAGAGAAAGCGAAAAAACTAAAAAGAAAGACTTGTAGTGCCTAACTTTACATGATGTTGGTTTTTTATAAAGTTTAACTCTGTAGCACTATACAATGATTTACAGGGAAAAGAGTCATCAGATTAAGTGGTATTAATATGGCGATATATTTTTATAGTACTTTGTAGCATAATATAATAACGTATACCTATATTATATTGTGCTTTCTATGAAAACCACAAAACAGAAAACAGGTATAAAGATAGACAAAGCAAAAGTTAAAGCCCTTATAGAAAGGTTAAAGAAACTTGATGACGATCCTGAGCTGAAAGAAGAGTCAGAAAAGCATTATCGAAAAATCAGTTTTTTATCACAAGACGATTTATTTAAGCGATTTACAATCTAATCGGAAATTGAACAATAATGATTGTACGGCCTTTTACTTCTGGAGAGATAGAAACCTATCTAGGCGAGAGTATTCAAGCAGGATATATAGTTCATTATCTCTCTGAGTTGGGAGCAAAAACAATAGTAGTCGAAGAGAAATATATAGATAAGGATTATCTTATCGACTACTCTAAATTTTATTCACGCTCGTTTGAATCTCACCCTAGGTTTACTAAACGCATACACTTTTTTACTGGTGACTTTACAGAAACTGACTTAAAAAGAGCCTTCTTGGAAAAAGATGGCTTGAAACATTTTCAGGAGATATGTGAGAAATATCTCGGTTTTTCAATTGTGAAGCCCATAACTGACTCTATGGGGAACCCTCTAATTGGTCGCACTTTACTGAGCACATATCCTCCAGAAGATAATTCTGATAAAAGAATTTTCATTAGTCAAAAATATCCTGTTTCTCTTTATGGTGTCCCTCTTACTATAGATTCTTTACCTTTTCAAGCTCAAGACCAAGGGGTTAGTGCGTGTGCTACAATAGCTTTGTGGTCAGCTCTTCATCCTTTACATTCTAGTTTTGAAACACCAAGACATTCCCCCGTAGAAATAACTGAAATCTCTTCATTAATCCCAAGTAAAGAGCGAAATTTCCCCTCTGAGGGACTTAATCTAAATCAGATAACCAGCTATATAAAATCCATCGGATTGGATATCGAAACACTAAAAGCGGAATCTGATGTTATTCCAGTTGCCGTGAAAGCTTATATTAACGCTAAATTGCCAATTTTGGCGACTCTTGAGCTTAAGAGAGCTGGGAAGGAATCTGGTTACCATGCGGCAGTAATAAGTGGGTATAGATGTAATGAAAATAACGAACTTCTGGAACTTTATGTACATGATGATCAGATAGGGCCTTATAGCAGGGTAATCTCTAACAACAATTTTATCTCTTGGAACAATGAATGGAAGACTACTTATGGTCAAGACGAAGTTATCCTCAAGAATTTAATCATACCCGTTTATCCAAAGATAAGATTAACTTTCGGGCGAATACATTCAGTTTTCCTTAGAAAAAAACAAGATATTGAAAAGGAAGGATATATTGCAGAATTATTTTTAACACAAGTAAACGAATATAAGAAAACCCTGCTTAATCTTGCATTTGAGGAAAAAGAAAGAATTCTCACATCCCCCATGCCTCGATTCATATGGATAATAAGGGCTCACATCAATAATATCCCCATTTTTGACGAAGTTTATGATGGGACTTCGGTGTACCCTAAAAAAGTTCAAGACATAGATACCATAGAATATCAATTATCTGAATGATGTTTTCTTTTTTCCGTTCTACTTTCAGAACTATTGATCAGAGATTTGGTTGTTTGATGATGTGAAAAGTTTGTCTGCAATTATAGTAAAAACCTCGTCGCATTCTTTTAATAATCCTTCTCCTCTGAGATAATTTCTTATTTCCTCCCTATTAGCGTAAAAATGTATAGCGACGTCGCGATAATCTGTTGGATAAGATAATGGTGATAGACAGTCCCCATCATCTTTAAAAGAATCACCAATAAGTTTAAAAAAATTGTCTACTATCTCGCGAAAAGACGGATCATTATCCAAAACCTGACTATCCCTAATCGAATAATATTTCTTTTGCATTTTGGGGATACATTCTTTAATAATTCTAGTTTTACATACCATTTTCTCTTAATTTGTAGTGCCTAACTTTTTTGAATTCTGGGGACAATTTTACTGAAAGTTACTTTATATATCTCTGGATTAAATTCCTCCACAAAAAGAAATCCGGATTAAACCTTTTTTATAATGCTCACCCTTACGCCAATAATAATCAATAGAATAAAAACCTACATCTGGAGATTTAAGCCAAGTATCAATTAACTCTGCATACTTTTGCAATTAGTTATATTGAAAATTGGTTCAATATTATCAAACCAGTATTTTTTGTAACCTTCGGGAAGCTTGTTTACATCCTCAGTAAACAAGAAAAGAAATACTTTTATTTTGAAACCAGCATAAGTAAAAGTTTTGGGCTTTTCATCATCCTCAAAGAATCTTCTAAACCAGTCAACTTTATGTTGGAATTCTATATGTTTAATCCCTTTTGGATCTACAAATACAGTAAAATACTCATTTCCTTTAGAGAACCAAAATATGAAATCTGGCCTGAACTTTCGGATTTTATTCGATTCCGGATCATAATAGGGTATAAAAATTTCATCGAAGTACTCATCTATCTTGCTGAATAACCACCAATCTGCAGATATACTTTCTTTCTTTTTCTCGAGAAATCGCTCCAATTTTTCAATGAAATCTATTTCGCTTTTTATTTTTATCACATGTTTGATATAATCGATCTTTTCTTTCTCTGAAAGAATTAAAGGGAGATAATAATGGTTTATCACATGCTTTATCCTTAGATCTTTAAATCTTTCTTCCTTTGAAACTCTAGCAAGTTTTTCTATTTCAGAAGTAAATTCATCTATTTTTATCCTGTCTTTTTCCAACATAAGTTTTAATTCTTCTTTCCTTTTTTCTGAAAATCTGAACTGAGAAA
>QMZD01000167.1 GCA_003662985.1 Archaeoglobales archaeon
CTTCCTTCATGGCAATAATACCATCGATTTCGGAAAGCCTCTTTGCAACTTCCGGAGTTATGTTTGTGCCTGTTCTCGAGGGAACGTTGTAAACTATGATCGGGATTGAAAGCTCATCGGCTATGGCTTTGTAGTGCTGGTATAATCCTTCGGGATTCGGTTTGTTGTAGTAGGGTGTAACGAACATCGCTGCATCAACGCCAGCTTTCTCAACCTCCTTTCCAAGATATAGAGCTTCTCTCGTTGAATTTGAGCCGGCTCCACCTATAACGGGAAGCTTTGAAACTTCCTTAACGTATCTGACGACCTCGATATGTTCCTCATAACTCAGAGTTGCAGCCTCTCCAGTTGTGCCGGCTGGCACGAGAGCATCGACATACTTTTCGAGGAATTCGAGGTTTCTATCTATTCCCTTATAATCTACGTTTAATTCGTCATCAAAAGGTGTTACTAAAGCTGGGATAACACCTTTCAATTCAAACATTTAAATAACCCCTTCTAACCTTTCTTGTGATGTATCCGGCTACCCTATTCCTTACAGCCTTGCTGTTTATCTTTGCATATTCGGCAACCAGCCTCTTATTTTCATCAAAACTCTCTGTGAATACATCCGGATACTTTTTCAGGAGCTCCAGAGCGATTACCTTGATGTATGCAGGCTTTACCGTTCCCACAACAACACCTCCGTTTGCTAATTTATGATTCTTTATTTAAGTTTTGCTGGTGGTTTTTTATCGAGAATTAATTGGAGTTTGGAGTTACCAGATGTTTTTTGGTGGGCTGAGCAGAAGTTCTACTCGATAACTAGGAACAGGACATGAAAAATGTAAGAGTTGGATAGCATGAATGCGGTTAAAGATTAAAAATTACAACTAAAGCAAGTGTTTTGTTCGATCTGTAATCTAGCTCAAGAATGTATACTGCCAGCACAGTAAGGTAAAAGCCTAAACACAATCTCATATCGAAGAATTTAACATCTGCTGTGCAAGCAAGATTCTGAAAGCCAAAATCCCAACGAACAGGGAAGTCTTAACAGTTCTACACTAAGAATATAAATAAAAGTGTCTCTGCACATCAATCCACCACTTTCAGCTCGAAAAAACACCTATCAGTGTCGACTATGACCATTGATCCTCTCACTGGATCAAAAGCTACACAGTTCAGATCTTCTCCAGTCCATCCGACAGTATCCTTTTTGATCACGGTAATTTTCCCTTCTTTGTATGTGATAACTTCATTTGCTGAACTGCCAACTAGCAAGGTGTCATCCGTTTTTTCTAAGGAAAACGGGTGGACGTCCTTCAGGATTGTTTTATTGGACTTAAAATCTAGCGAATAAAACAGAACATCCCTCATGCCGGCAAGATAAATCCCGTTTGAATCGACAACTAGATCGTGCGCCGCTGGAACTGCTCCCTCCCTCAAAACCTTACCCTCTTGGGAGAGAACCTTGACTTTCCCTGAACCTAAGGTATATATCTCCCCATTGTAAATGTCAATTCGGAACGAAGATGGCATCAATACACCCGAGCTAAAATCATTCAAAACCTTACCTTCGGAATCAAATATCCTTATTTTATACTCTGCTCTATCTAGATATCCAACGAAAAGCTTACCATCCTCAAAAACCACATCTATTATCGGTGCTTTGAGGCCCAAAGAATCTTTTATATCTAACTCACCCACTTTTCTCCCAGATTCGAATATGCCGTCTGGAGTATAAATCTTTCCATTGTAAGCATAGATCTGATATCCCTTGATAAATGCCTCGGGTTTTTCCAGGCAAAACTTTCCTAAAAGTTCAAACTTCCCCTGTAAGGATTTTGGAGTCGTCTGGATAGATTTCGCCTCTTTTGTGGTTTCCGAAGGCTGAGAACAGGCTAGAATTAGGGTTGCAAGGAGGATACAAACCAATATCCTCATACAACCACCCATATATTTTTTTAGAATTATTTAAAGTTAAAGTTTTCGTCATACATATTTGGTCATCAAGAACGGAATTTATGCTACTGGATTCAGAATCTTGGATTGTCGGCATAAGTTTAAACCAAACTTGGAGCTACGACTAACTCTTATAAGAATTGTAAGAAATGAATTTCCCTCTATTTTTGCTTGAAAAAGTAAACTCTTACATTAAAATTGTAAGACATGAACATCAGAATACCAAAAAATAAAGATCCTAGCTTTTAGCACGTACTTCTGCACGTACCTCTGCAACCTCTGTACCTTTAGCCCTCTCCCGAGTGAAAAGACTCACGAGCACAAAGATAACGGTTGATGCAGGAAGCACGATAACCAGAGGATCAATGACCGTCCATGGAAAGCTCGCAAGAACTTCCTTACCAAAGATGAGTTTGGAAATTCCGAGCTCCTTCGCCTCTTTTGCGTGGATGAACGCGAGATATACCAGCGAAGCGGCGAAGCCGAAAACGACGCTGGAAACTGCCCCCTGCCTTGTTGCTCCCCTCCAGTAAAGTCCTCCGAGGTATGCGGGGAGGAAGGATGAGGCACACAAAGCGAAGAATATTGCAGTCCCTCTGGCTATGACTCCGGGGGGTAGAATGTATGCCAAAGCGATGCTGAAAAGAATGCCAATGGATATGGCAATTCTGGTTATTTTTATTGTTCTTATTGTTCTCCCCTCATCCTCCCTGAAAATTACTTGGAAAACATCCCTTCCCAAAGCTGAGCCTATCGTATGGAACTGGCTGCTTAGCGTGGACATAGCTGCAGCAAGCAATGTAACCATGAATACCGCGATGAACCAGTCTGGCATCACAGCATTTATAAATTTGGGAATTATCTTGTCAATGTTTCCGCCTGCTATGGCTATACTGGGCTTTCCTGTGGTTTCGATGAAGTAGGCATTGCTTAATGAGCCAACGATGAAGGATGTACCGACCATTATGAATATGAAGAAAGCCCCCACCGGCACGGCCTTATCCAAGTCCCTATCCGACTTCACGGTCATCAGCCTGACAGCCAACTGCGGCTGCGCAAGAACACCGATGCCCACTCCGAGGATTATTGTCGATACCAAAACCCACCACGCTGGAGAGCCTAAGGCTGGGAATGCCGTCCATCCCAGATGCCCAGGAATTTTACCACTGAACATTTCTACTGCTAAGCTGTTATAGGAAGTTAAAGCTTCATGAGCTGGGATAATTCCACCAAATAATGCATAGGTTGAAATCAGGAGGAAAATCATGCTCACTAGCATGATCACACCCTGAAATGCATCTGTATAAATAACCGCTATAATCCCTCCATAAACGACATAGAGGGCTATGATCGCGGACAAAATTAACAGGGCTATCTTGTAGTCTATTGAGAAGGAAACCTCAATAAATCTTGCACCTCCTATCAAAATAACCCCTGCATATAGGGGCATGAATAGAAAAATAACAATTCCTGAGAAAGCCTGAAGGAACCTCGAGCCATACATTTTCCCTAAAAGTTCGGGAAACGTTAAAGCCCCCAAAGCTGAGCCAATTCTCCTAACTCTCTTTCCGATTATCGCATAGGCTATGAAAATGCCGACCAATATGTTCAAGAAGGTCAACCACAGCAGCGAGAAACCAAACAATCCAGCCACACCTCCAAACCCGATAATCGCTGACGTTGAGATGAAGGCGGCGCCATATGATAAGGCCATTATGGCCGGATTCACCTTTCTGCCTGCAACTAAATAGTCCTCACTATTTCTCGTCGATCTGAATCCGAAATATCCCAGATAAATTGTAACAACCATGTAGATAGCTACCACGGAAACCATCAATAGCACATCCATCATATCACCTCAATGGCTTTAAGGATTCCATAAAGCACACATCCCACTACTGAAGCCAAAGTTAACAGAAATCCCAGTTCCGTCCAAACGTCTGCAAACCCCAGCATCTTTCTCACCTTGTCATTGTGTAACACTGTAGCATAGTGAATTGTTTAAAAATCTTTCGTTTTGATAAATTTGGGAATATGGATTATGACGTTCAATCATTACAATTAGCAGTAAAAATTTTTAAGGAAAGGCAACAGGGAGAATTTGATGAAATCTGAATCAGAAAAATCGAAAAGCAAAAAGAAAGGCAGAAACAAAACCAAAAAATCTTGGAGAGAGAAGCTGGAAGACAGCAAGGATCTGCCAAAGGTTGTTGAGATCTCCGAAAAAATGAGAAAAAAGTGGGGAGAAGGCACAGTAGTCATTCCCGCTCCGAAAGAAGTTGATGAGATTATGAAGAAAGTTCCGGAAGGAAAGCTGATCACGATCAACCAGATCAGAGAAAAACTCGCAAAGAAGCATAATGCCACCATCGGATGTCCCATTACAACGGGAATCTTCGCCTGGATAGCAGCCCATGCGGCGGAAGAAGAGGCGAAAGAAGGAAAAAAAGACATAACACCCTACTGGAGAACTTTAAAAGCCGGAGGAGTCATAAATGAGAAGTATCCTGGTGGGATAGAAGCTCAGATAAAATTGCTGGAAAAAGAGGGACATGATATCGTTAAAAAAGGGAAGAAGTATGTTGTGAAGGATTTTGAAAAATTCTTGATTGAAGTTTGAGGTTTGGTCAATCGAAGGGAGAAAAATGTTGGTACAGTACTTTTTAAATACTTTTAGATATTTAAATTTATTTAATTAAGGCTAGAAATTTTAGTAAACCTCCAATCAAAATTTAAATAAATTTGGAGGCTTTTAGTGAATTCGGCTGGTGATAGGGTTAACTTTTGGCATTCCTATTTTAGATTACTTTGGTTATCCAAAGGGAAAGTAAATTCGGAAAAGGAATAAATGTAAACAAAAAATTGGCCCTGTTTCATCATACTTGGAATTTCACCTCCACCATATAACCCTTCCCAACTAACTCCCGAATAAACGACTCATATTTCTCCCTTTCAGCATACCTTCTCAGCAGCAAATTCAGCAAA
>QMZD01000168.1 GCA_003662985.1 Archaeoglobales archaeon
TCTCGAAAATGAGGTTGAAAAAATGTGATAATTCAAAAGAGAGATCCAGACAACCATGAAAATAAGAATCGAGGCTGCTATCACTATCGTTCTCCTTCTCAAGGACATCCATACTCAAAGTATTGAGAATACTAAAATCTTTCTAATTTATACAACATATACCTCCATGTTTTTCAGGTTTTTATGAAATTAGGATGTGTAATTTTGTCTATTATCTCTTTTTACCCTAGACCATAACGATTAATCATCCCCACCCCCTTTATTTCCTTTGGAGATGGCTATAGATCGGGCAAGATTTAATTACACTAAATCCGAGCTGAAATAGAGATCTATTCAATTTTCTAGCTGGAAATTTAAGCTAAAGTTCAGAAATACCATCTTAAAAACTCATTTAGCTGAATCAAAGTTGAATTTTACAGGAGTTTGCTGTGAAATTTTGTAAGAAATGAGTGATGAGGTCTTACAACGTTCAAACAAAATATATATTCTTAGATTTTTAAAATTCTAAGTAAAGCTAAATTTGGGGTGTAGAATTGTGGAGTGACATTAGTTGATCATTGCATCAGCGTGTGACTGAGTTGATTGAAAAAACTTAATATCTCTCCGATATTTTACCCCACCCATCCAGTCTACCTTTCCGAATATTTAAAAACCGAGTTTGTGAGGTAGCCATAAACTAAGCGTGAGAGTGATAAAATGACCAACATAGCAGAAATGCTAGTAAGAAGGGGATATCTCTGGCAGTCCTTTGAGATATACGGTGGAATGGCTGGATTCGTTGACTACGGCCCTTTGGGAAATGGGTTGAGAAGGAACCTTGAGGAACTCTGGAGAAAATACTTCGTTATAAATGAGAGGGCTGTTGAAATAGATACACCAACAATCGGCATAGAAGATGTTTTTATTGCTTCTGGTCACGCTTCATCCTTCACCGATGTTGCAATAGAATGTGAGAAGTGCGGGAAGATATTTCGGGCGGATCACTACATCAAAGAGAAATTAGGAATAGAGACCGAAGAGACGATAGATTTCGTTAGTGAGGTTCTCTCAACCTATGATGTTAGATGTGAGTGTGGTGGGAAGTTCAAAGAGCCTGAGAACATCAATCTAATGTTCTCGACTAAAATAGGTCCGGGGAGGGGAAAGAAGGGCTATTTAAGACCCGAGACCGCTCAAGGAATCTTTATTGACTTCAAAAGATTGGCTGACTATTTCAGAGAAAAACTACCTTTTGGTGTTTGTCAGATAGGAAGAGCTTACAGAAACGAAATAAGTCCCAGACAGGGTGTAATTAGGCTCAGAGAGTTCAATCAAGCAGAACTGGAATATTTCGTTCATCCTGGAGAGAAAAAACATCCTAATTTCCAGCAATATAAGGACTTCTCAATTAAGCTCGTCGACAAGATGGACGAGGAGCATAATGTTTCGCTTGGAGAGGCCGTCGAGAGGGGTATCATAGCCCATGAACTTCTTGCCTACTTCATAGGTAAAACCGCTGAATTCCTCCTTGAAGCGGGGATAAAAAAAGATAAACTCAGATTTAGACAACATAAGGATGATGAGAGAGCCCATTATGCTGTAGATTGTTGGGACGCTGAAACGTATACCTCCTACGGATGGATAGAGGTCGTTGGAATAGCTGATAGAGGTGATTACGATCTCACGAGGCATAACCAGTACAGCAAAGAAGATCTTAGCATCTTTATCCCTTATGAGGAGTCCGTAAAGGTTAGAACAAAGAGGTTCGTTCCGAAAATGAACCTAATCGGGCCTAAATTCAGAAAACAATCCAAAGACGTTGCCGAGGCTATAGAAAACTATAGTGGAGAAATCTTAGATGGAAAGATAAAGGTTAAGATTGAAGGGCAGGAAATTGAGGTGGACTCCTCATTTTTTGATGTTGAAGAGAGAGAAGAGGTCGTTTACGGTGAGAGGGTAGTTCCGCATGTGATAGAGCCATCGTTTGGTCTTGATAGAATTACCTATGCGATACTGGAGCACTCTTTCGATACAGATGTCGTTGATGGTGAAAAAAGAAGAGTTTTACGACTAAAAAGGTGGATGGCTCCGGTGCAAGTGGCCGTTCTTCCGCTCCTTTCGAGGGAACCTTTCCTTTCGAAGTCGGATGAGATTAGTTTGAAGTTAAAAGAGGCTGGATTCTTCACAGAAAAGGATGACTCTGGGAGTATAGGAAGAAGATATAGGAGATACGACGAAATTGGTACCCCGTTCTGTGTTACGATAGACCACCAAACCTTTGAAGATTCCACAGTTACAATCAGAGATAGAGACACGACTGGTCAGATAAGGGTAAGCGAGAAAGAGCTGGAGTCGGTTCTAAAAGAGCTACTTGAGAGTGAGAGAGATCTAAAGGAGTTTGGAGTTCCTTTTAAATAAAAGTCCATCCGGGTGAAAAATCCATACCCTGGCCGTTAAGGTAATGTTTTTATCCTGATATTTACCGTTTACGACCCAAATCCATGATTTATTCACATAAGTATATTAGCTATTTATCAACAGAGATTCTCTCGAGCTGGCTGGAAACGTTCCATATCAACGTTCTGACATGCATCGGAAGATTTGGATCCGATGCTATATCTTCCAAAATTGATATGGCGGAAGAAGCTCTAACAGCTAGAGTGTTCTCTCCATGAAGTAGACTCTCCTTTATCTCAACGGCCGTTTTTCTTATGTTTCTTGGAACTGAGTCATCTTGTATAATCCTATCAAGAACATCCAAAACTTCCTGTGGTACGTTTTCTGTCATCGCCATCACCTCGAGAACTGAAACTTTTAATATCTCGCTTCACAAACCCTATGCTATGGAGGATAAAAAAATTTCGGAAGCAATTAAGCTTCTATACAAAGGTGCGAAAATGCTCGCATATCATTGTCCTGACTGCGGTACACCTATTTTCAAGTATCAGGATAAGATGTTTTGTCCCTCGTGTGGAAAAGAGGCTGTTTTTGAAAGTGAGGTTAGGAAACAGCTGGAAAACGAGCAAGTTGGGAAGGTAAAGCAAGAGAATGATGTGGTTAAACTTTCCAACAAGGGTTTACATCCAACTTCTAGAGTTCAGGAAGATGAGGACTATGAATCCCTGAAACTTAGAGACGTAAGGGTTAATAAATCAGATGATTTGCCTGAACTCCACGGTGAGAACAGTTATAAAAAATTGAGAGAGGCTTTGAAGGTGAAACTAGAAGATATTTCAGGGATGCTAATCAATGCAAAATCCCCTGAGGAGATTGAGAGGATTTTGAACCTCTTGGAGAGAACTCTTTCAATTCTAAAACAGATCGAGAATAGATAGTGAAAGTGTTTTAGTGTTACTAGAGCTACTTAGAGTTGTTTAAAGCTTAATCCTGACGAGCTGTTCTCAGTTGGATTAATTTCTTGATTTTTATTATCAAGCCTTACTTTTTACTTTTGAATGTATGCTTGTTTAGTTTAAAAAACAAAACACTTTACACTATTCGTGCTATTTGGATGCGATTCGTCTGTAATCTTCAGCCATAGTAGGGGGTCTTGAAACATTCAAATTTGCTAAGTTACTTACAAAATCGTATGGCCACATCACAAATCAAGGCTGGAAATTAGTTTTTGTCAAATAATACTACTTATTCAGTTGTAAAAACCAACGTAAATCTGAAGGAAATAAAGAGGAAATAAAAAGGAGAAAAAGAAGGGTTTAATACTGGAACTCTCATGAGGATTTCTATAACAAAAAGGTGATGGAATGGATTTTGAAGGAATCGAATTCCCAACCCCTCCGCCTTATAAGATAAAAATGGTGGAATTTACGGAGTTACCATCACTTGAGGAACGGCAGAAAGTTCTAAGAGAGGCGGGATACAACGTGTTTAACATCCCATCTGAGAAGATCTACATTGATTTGCTTACCGATTCAGGGACCTCTGCGATGAGTGATTTGCAATGGGGTGCACTGATGCGTGGCGACGAAGCTTACGCATCAGCAAGGAGTTTTTTCAATTTACAAAGGACGATTCAAGAGATAATGGGATTTAGGTATGTAATTCCGGTTCATCAGGGAAGGGCAGCAGAATATTTGATGTTTAGGGCGTTGGGTTTGGAAAAAGGTGATTATGCGCTAAGCAATCAATTCTTTGATACAACACGCGCAAATGTAGAGGTTCGTGGAGCAACAGCAGTAGATCTTGTGGTGGAGGATGCTTACGATATAACAAAGGAAATTCCGTTCAAAGGAAACATAGATCTAAAGAAGGTGGAGAACTTTTTGGCCGAGCGAGGAGAGAGAGTCAAAGTCATTGTATTAACTATAACAAACAATTCCGGTGGCGGTCAGCCTGTGAGTATGGAGAACATCAAGAAATTGGGAGAGATGGCTAAGGAGTTTAAAGTTCCCTTCTTTTTGGACGCGGCCCGATTTGCTGAGAATGCATATTTCATAAAGCTACGTGAAAAAGGTTTTGAAGATAAGAGCGTAAAGGATATCGCAAGGGAGATGTTTTCAGCTGCAGATGGTGTCTTGGTTAGCGCCAAAAAGGATGGTTTGGTGAATATCGGCGGTTTTATTGCGTTGAATGACAGAAATCTTTACTGGAGGATTAGGCAATCGATGGTTGTTACCGAGGGATTCCCCACCTATGGAGGCTTAGCAGGAAGAGATCTCGAAGCATTAGCTCAGGGACTTAGAGAGGTGCTAAACGAGCGTTATTTACAGTCGCGAATAGAGCAAGTGGCGTTTTTAGGTAAATTGCTGGAAAAACGAGGAATACAGGTGTTAAAGCCCTGCGGAGGGCATGGGGTATATTTGGATGGTTTGAGCTTTGCCCCACACATACCAAGAGAGCAGTGGCCTTCGCATGCGGTAGTTTGTGCGATTTACGAACACTCA
>QMZD01000169.1 GCA_003662985.1 Archaeoglobales archaeon
GAAGCGGTAAAACAACGCTCTGCGAAAAAATTTTTGAAGAGTTGAGAGGGAGCGATATAAAAGGTATCATAACCAAGGAGGTAAGAGAAAGGGGAATGAGGATAGGCTTCAAGTTTTATGATCTTTCTGATGAGGAAGAGATCTGGCTTGCTCACAAAGACAATCCCTCTCCAATAAGGGTTGGAAAATACGGAGTTTTCGTTGAAAACATAGAGAAGATCTCGGAAAAGCTTTACCAGTATGTGGATGCAGACGTTCTGATAGTCGACGAGGTCGGTCCTATGGAGCTAAAAAGTCCGTCTTTCATAAGGGTTATCGAAGAGATAATGAAAAGGAATGGAACCACGATCCTCACAATCCACTTAAAGTCGAGACATCCCATTCTGGAAAGGATAAGAAAAGAATTCAGGGTGTTTTTAATCGACGAAGTGAATAGAGATAGAGTTTTTCACGAAATTGTGGAGTTAATCCAGAGGTAGGTTATGGAGAGGGTCTCGGAAGGAAAAGCGATTATAGAAGTGGAAGAAGGGGTTTTTTACAATCCAAAAATGAGATTTTGCAGAGATTTTGACATAGCCGTCTTTAGAGAGATTAAGAGGATGGAAGGAGAGGTAAACTACCTAGATGCCCTTGCTGGAACTGGGATAAGAGGAATCAGAGCTTTCCTCGAAGCAAACTTCAATCCAACTTTTAACGATTCCAGCAAAAAGGCCGTTGAAAATATCAGGAGAAATCTCGAGCTGAACGATTTGGAGGCAGATGTTTTCAGCAAGGATGCGAACATCCTGATGAGGGAGAGATTTTTCTTCCACATAGATATTGATCCCTTTGGTTCTCCCGCTAGTTTCATCGATTCTGCGGTTATCAAACCCAAATATCTGAGCATTACGGCAACGGATACAGCTGCTCTATGTGGTTCAGCAACCAAATCTGGGATGAGAAAGTATTCTTCCTATGTTTTAAAAACCGAATACTATCCGGAAGTAGGGCTAAGGGTTCTTCTAGGGAGGATTCTCTCAGAATCAGGGAAGTATGACAAAGCTCCGGAGGTTTTGATAGCTTTTGCGAAGGAGCACTTCTATAGAGTGCATGTTAGATTTAAAAGATCTCCAAGGGCCGTTAGAAATGCATACAGGAAATACGGGTTCATACTCCACTGCTTCAACTGTCTTAGGAGGTACACAGTTCCAATGGGTGAAGAGTTTGAGGGTACTTGCGAGTGTGGAAAAAAATTCAGCTTGATTGGACCTTTATGGCTTGGAGAACTTCATTCTCAAGAGTTCGTTGAGAGAATCGCTGAAGATGACTTGGGGGAAGAGGTAGGTAGGGTGGTTGGTGTAATAAAAGAGGAAAACAACACTCCCTTATTTTACGACCTTCATTTTCTGACGAAAAAGATGAGAATGTCACCACCACTCTTGGATGGAGTGATTGAATCGCTGAAGGAGATTGGATTTATGGCATCGAGAACGAGGTTCCTAGGAACATCATTTAAAACGAACGCTCCGATTGAAGAGATTTACAAGGTGATAAAGAGTATGAAAAACTGACCAGATTGTTGGAGATTTTGAGCTATAGTTCAGCCACTCGATCCTCCATCATCTTTTTAATTTCTTTAAGCCTTAACTCACAGAACATAAAAACATCTCTTCCTTCCTCTCTCGTAAGTCTACCTTCCGCCAGATAGGAACCGATAAAAGGATAGATGAAGTTATCAACCTCCCACTGGATTTGTTCGTAGGTTATGTTTTCAATCCTGAGAAAATCGTCGAAAAGCCTTCCAATTTCTTCTACCAAATCTTCCTTCAAACCCATAACTTTCTATGATCTCCAGAGTTTATCTTTCTTTCTCTCTAGGCTCAAACATTCGATTATTCCAAACCAGTAATCAAGATTCTTTTCAACCAGCGTTTTGAAGTTTGAGAGAGAAACTGAATTGAACACGTATCTACTTCCATTTCCTTTTACTCTCTGAGTTTTTCTTCTCCTAACCAGTTTCCTCCTATAGAGGTTTTTAATACACTTATAGACCGAACTTCTCTCGATTCCGAGGAGTTCTGATATATCCCCAACACTCATCTGGTTTCCAATTAGAATAAAATAAATCTCAATTTCAGAAGAACTCATCCCAAGCAATCCTTTGAGAATTTTATCGTTTTTTAATTCTTCAATAATTTTATTCTTTACATTCTCATTCATTGAGAATCACCACCTTGATGTAGCAATTTTGTCTTGGTTAAACTCAATTATGCATATAAAATTTTTTAATCAACAGATAGTAAAAAAAGAGTTAGATTGGAAGTATAAAATATAGGTATAAATAAAATTGCGAAATTATTTCAAGTATTCCTCAATTTTATCCAGTCGCCTTATAATCTCCATCTCTCTAAGAGCGAGCTCTCTAGCCCTCTCCATATCTGACTTCTCAACTATCTTGCCGTTTTCAATAAACTTCCTCAACAAACCCTCCTTGCCTGAAGGAGGTTCAGCATCAAATAATCTCATCTCATCCTCAAGAGTATCCCAATTCCTATAGACCTGCTTCTTACCGCCTCTTTTTCCTCTTTTAGCAACAAACCTCCCCTCTTTCTCCACTATGTCCAGAGCGAAATCAATCGGTCTGGCTCCAGCTATCATCGTTCCGACCCCGAAGACGTCGACCAAATCTTTCAAATTGAGTATATCCTCGATCGAAAGACCACCGCTGATGACTATTTTCACATCTTGCCTGCCCCTGATACCCAGCTCCCACTTAACTTCTTCAATGATCCTCCTGAAGTTGCCCCTTCTTGTACTTGGGGTATCGAGTCTTACACCATCAATCCTCTTGAGGTTCTCTACTACAAGAATGGACTCTGTTTTTTCGTCGTAATAGGTGTCCACAAGATAAATTCTTGAAACCTCATCGTCAACAACTTCATCAAAGCTTTTCCAGGCCTCGAGCTGACTTCCAAAGCTTATTATTAAAGCATGGGGCATCGTTCCAACGCTATTGATCCCTAGGTATTTTTCCGCTGAAAAATTGCTAACCCCATCAACTCCACCAATGTAGGCAGCTCTCTCAATCATCGCCGCTAAAGCGGGATGTTGTCTCCTAGTTCCAAAAGACAGGATTCTTTTATCTCCGGCGGCAAGTTTCGCTTTAAATGCCTCTGTTGCAACTCCAGAAGCATGGCATAGGAATCCGAGCAGTGGTGTTTCGTACCTTGCAAAGTCCAGGTAGTTTCCCTCAATAAACAAAACGGGTTCGTAAGGGTGGAAAAGACAACCTTCAGGCATGGCGTAGATATCAACAGGCAAACCTTCCATTAGCTCCAAAACGTCATTGAGACCCGCAAAAACACCCCAGTTCGAAGTTGTCACCTCTGCAACGACCCTAGGATTAACGTTTTTCTCCTTTAATACCCTCTCAGTCCAGATGAAGTATTTGTCGGTTGTGATCCCCTTCTTAATATCATCTTCATCTACCACAAGAAAACTCATTTCGACACACCTCAAATCGTTTCACATTCGCATACGGCCTTACCACATCGAAGGCAGTATCCAGGGTACTTCTTTTTAACTTCACTTTCGAGATCGATGTTATAAAGGTTTGCAAGGGAAACGAGCCAAGCGAAAACATCCGCTAGCTCTTCTCCTACTTCTTTTACATCCCCTCTTCTCACGGCCTGGGAAAGCTCACCAACCTCCTCAACCACCCAGAGCATAGTCTTCTCTTTTCCTCTCTCTTCATCCCTTCTTGCATAGATTCTTCCTATCATTTCTTGGAAATCCTTTATTTCCATCGAAAACACCCTCAAAATGCAATTTCAAAGTCTCTATAATTTCCCGAAGGTACGTATTCTTCCACCTCAACTTTCTTGACTACTGCCGAAGTGGGACCCTTCCTTATTTCAGAAATAAACTTCTCAACCTGCTCTCTCTGCCCTTCAGCAACTGCCAGAACCCTTCCGTCTCTTAAATTCTTTACGAAACCTTTAACCCCAAATTCCTTCGCGAGTTTCCTTGCGAAATATCTGAAACCCACACCCTGTACAACACCACTAATGTAAATCTTGACACCAATCATCAAAAAATAGCGGAGCGCTTAGGTTTTAAATATTGTCTTCTTTGCCAAAAAAATTCAATCAATTACAGCATACTTTTTGAATGACTAATCGTTATTCTTTATTGAATTATTAATAAAAAGTTAGATTTTAACTGACATGATACCTTAATTTTTAAAATTCTAAAAGTATATTGACCACTTCATATTATGAAAATTTTGATAATTTCTACTTTTAGGATCATTTAATTGGCATAGGCTTAAGGAAAATTTACAATAGAAAAATTTATTTACCATAAAGTAAAAATGGGAAACATGAGCAAAGTAGTTCACATAATACCAATTGGTGTTAACGTCGAAAGATTGCTTGACAGCATAAAGGGGAGTGGATATCCAATACAGAAAGTCTACATAGTACTGGGGAAGGACAAAACACTTAGTGGAGAGAAGGAGATTTATGCAAAGGCAGATGAGATCGAGAGGACGCTTAAAGTGCTTATAGAAGTTGAAAGAGTCTATGTTGACAAACTAAATGTTTATTCCTCTGCTCTCGAGATTTTGAAAGTGATCAAAAAGGAACTCTCCGAAGGTAATGAGGTTTTAATCAACGCAACCGATGCCCCGAGAACCACGGTCATTTCATGCTACATAGCAGCGCAGCTTTCGGAAAGCAGGCTTTACATAGCACTACCTAAATACGAGAAAGGCAAGGAAATTGGAATCGACAGAATCATTGAGATCCCCATACCGCCCTTGAAGAAGATCAGCAACGATAAAGTGGATATAATAAAACTGATCAGGGACAATGGAGGGGAGGTTGAATCGATAA
>QMZD01000170.1 GCA_003662985.1 Archaeoglobales archaeon
AGCTCTCGTAAGATTTGCTGAAAAGAGGGGATTGCATGAGGACTACGTGATTCCGCACATGACTGAAGCAGAAGTGTTTCCCGAGGTCGCTCTGGCGGTTGCAAAGAAGGCGATGGAGCAGGGGCTTGCAAGGCTTAAACTTAGCGAAGAGGAAATTTATGAGCATGCAAAGCGGATGATAATGGCTTCGGAGAGCAAGATAAGGCTGTTGATGGAGAAGGGATTTATCGCGGAGCCACCGAATGGGATAGAACTGAGTCCTGATTTTGCTGTTGAGTAGCTTATTTAACCCATAGCTCATTAGCTAAACCAGATTTCAAAGCTGGTAAAAGGGGTGGAAGCGTGGTAAATAAAATGAAGATAGCTCTGTTGGGAGGAACAGGCCATCTCGGCATAGGTTTAGCTGTCAGATTCGCAATCCTCGGACATGATGTTATAGTTGGCTCGAGAAAGCTCGAGAAGGCAAAGATGAAGGCTGAAGAGTACAACGACATTCTAGAGAGCTTGGGTGAGAAGGCAAGGGTCAGAGGGCTTGCGAATGAGGATGCTGCAAGGGAAGCAGACGTATCCGTTTTCACGATTCCATGGGAGCATGCCTTTTCAACTGCAGAGTTTCTGAAGGTGGCTCTAAAGGATAAGATAGTTGTGTCCCCCTTGGTTCCGATGGAGAAGAGGGGCAAAACCTTCTATTACACAAAGCTTCCGGAGGGTTCGGCTGCTGAAAAGCTCGCCTCAATCCTGGATAGTAAGGTTGTTTCAGCCTATCAAACGATCCCAGCTGAGAAGTTTGCAAGGTTTGATGAGAGCTTTGAATGGGATGTAGCAGTTTGCGGTGATGATGAAGAGGCGAAGAAGATCGTTATCGATTTAACGAACCAGATCGATGGCTTGAGAGCTTTTGATGCCGGGCCTTTAGCTGTATCATCGATGGTTGAAAGCATAACTCCTCTCCTGATAAACATAATGGTCAGGAACAAGATGAAGGATCTGGGAGTGAAGTTTGTTTATAAGTTGAGGAAGGGTTAGAAAAAATATTAAGGGGGTCTGAATTTTTATTTTTTAAAAAAATTCAATTTTTTATTTTTTTCTGCTAACATGATTACAACCCAAAAACCTCTTCGTACCCCCTTTTGAATTCCTCCCACGCCACTACCACTACTCCACAACCGGCAATTAACATACCGGAATTAGATAAAAAGATGTAAAAACTATCCTTACCATAATTAAAGAATGAAAGTGACCAGCCTGAGATCATTAAGAGGAGGGAGAGTATGAATAATCTCCTTATCATTCCTCTGTAGGGATCGTTAAGTCTGTTCGCCATTCTGAGGAGAATGAAAGTTGTTAATCCATAAATTGTGAGACCAAATATCAAGTTGATTGTAACTTCAGTAATGGACATCTTCTAAAATAATATACTGAAAAATATAAAAATGTTTCTCTGATGATATAAACGCCTTACCCCGTGAAAATTACGAGCCAGGCACTTTCCCCAGCTTTTGGAAATTTAAAGAGAACATAAATGCCATTCAGCTTTTTTCCCATCAGCTTCACTTTGATCTCTTTGCCTGTAAGCTTCAATAACTCATATTCTCCTTTATCCCAGATCAAAACTCTTCCAGCACCGTAGCCTTCAGAGATTTCGCCCTCAAAATCCATGTATTCAAGGCTGTGATCCTCAACCTGAATTGCCAGTCTCCTTTCTCCCTTTTTTAACGGCATTCCCTTTGGCACAGCCCAGCTTTTTGCAACCCCTTCCATCTCAAGCCTTAAATCGTAGTGATGGCGGGATGCAAAGTGCTCATGGACTACGAATTTCATAGAGATATGCCGAGTTGAAACCTTAAATTCCTAATGGAAAATTTAACTGGAAAATTTACCGGAAACAGAAAAAAGTAAAAAAGGCATAAAAAGAAATAACTAGGTTAAACACCCAGATACGCTTTTCTGATCTCATCAGACTCGGCCAGCTCCTCCCCCCTTCCTTCCATCTTTATTCTACCTTCTGAGAGAACGTAAACGTAGTCGGTTATTGCAAGGCTCAGATGGACGTTCTGCTCCACAAGAAGCATGGTCAAACCCTGTTCTCTCAGCTTATTTATGGTTTCAAAAACCTCTATCACGAGTTTTGGAGCGAGTCCGAGGCTTGGTTCATCGAGGATGAAAAGTTCCGGCTTCGACATAAGCCCCCTTGCAATCGCAAGCATCTGCTGTTCTCCACCGCTGAGCGTTCCAGCCTTCTGGTTGAATCTCTCCTTCAGCCGAGGAAAAAGCGAGACCACAAACTCTAGGGAGTCATCGAATTTATCTCTGGCTCTCTTTGTATACGCTCCCATCTCAAGGTTTTCGTAAACGCTCATTTCCGGAAAAACGAGTCTTCCCTCAGGAACCATTATGATTCCCTTCTCAGCTTTCTGATGAGTCGAGAGTTTTGTTACATCCTCGCCATTAAATTTAATGGTTCCATTCCAAGGAGATATAACCCCCATAACCGTTTTTAGGAAAGTCGTTTTCCCGGAACCATTTGAACCAAGAATAGTCGTAAGCTCACCCTTCTTAACATCCAGATTTAGACCCCAGAGAACCTTAACCTCTCCGTATCCCGACTCAAGATCCCTTACCTCAAGGGAGATCATGCTTCCTCCTCCTTCGATTTGCCAAATTCATCAGATTCATCTTTAAATTCGGCCTTTCTTTTCTTCAAAAGCTTTAGCGACAGTTCAGGATCTCCCAGATATGCCTCAATCACCTTTGGGTCTTCGGAGACCTCTTCTGGAAGTCCCTCGGCTATTTTAACTCCATAGTCGAGCACGATTATCCTGTCGGAGACTTTCATTATCGCATGCATGAGATGTTCAATCATCATGATCGTTATCCCCTTCCTCCTGATGTTCTCAATGATTCCAAGCATCTCCTCCACTTCAACCGGATTTAATCCGGCAAGAACCTCATCAAGCAGCAGAAGAGTTGGATTTGATGCCAAAGCCCTCGAAAGTTCGAGTCTCTTCTTTTCAGGTACGTTGAGTTTTCCTGCAGGCAAATCTGCCCTTCCGATGAGTCCTGTTATTTCCAGTATTTCCATCGCAATTTCTTTCGCCTCGCTCAGTGGCTTATAATCCTTCCCGAAGCATGCCCCAACCATCACGTTTTCAAGAACTGTAAGCTCATTCAAAGGTTTAACAACCTGATGGGTTCGGGCGATTCCTCTCCTCGTAATCTTGAATGGCGATAAACCGGTGATGTCCTCTCCATTGAAGATGACTTTGCCCTCCTCAGGAGGATAGACTCCGCATATGACATTGAACAGCGTTGTTTTTCCCGCCCCATTTGGTCCGATAATCCCAAGTATCTCACCCCTTTTCAAGTCGAAAGTAACCTTGTTTAACGCAGTTAGACCTCCAAATCTCTTCGTAACATTTTCAACTTCCAATATAATCTTGCTAGAGCTCTTGCTCATTCTATATACCTCCTCAGCACGGATACCTTATCCCTTATGTAGCCGATTATTCCCGAAGGCATGAAGAGGATCAGCAGCAGAAGAATTATTCCCGCTACCGCCATGTGGAGATCTTTGAACAGCGGATTTACGAGCAGAATTCCCCTAATTCTTTCATACAGCAATGAACCAACGAATGGCCCGGTAACCGTTCCAAAACCTCCAAGAACGACCATGAAGATCATCTCAATTGATTTTAGCAAATGGAAAGCATTCACTGGCTCGATGTTTCCATTCTTGAAGAAGAATATCGCTCCCACCATTCCCGGGAAGAATGCAGAAAGCATGTAAGCTAAGCTTTTGTACTTTTTCGTATCTATCCCAAGAACTATCGCCGCATCCTCATCCTCCCTTATCGACATCAGTCCAAGCCCGAACTTTGATTTCTTTATCAGGAAGTTCGTTGCTATCACAACTATGGCGAGAAGTGCCATCAGATAGTAGGCAAGCCATATCGCATTTCCCGCCCCTCCGTAATTCTGGTAGATTTGGAAGTTGAAGAAGAGCCCCGCAGACCCGCCAAGGAACTCAAGGTTGTTTACCAGAGCCTTAACGGCCTCATTAACACCGATAGTTGCGATGGCGAAGTAAGCACCTCTAAGCCTCAAAACCGCCTCGCCAAGAAGGAGGGCGATGATAGCACATACGATTCCTCCAGCAATCATCGCGGGAATCAGATGGATGTTGTAGAAGTACATCAATGCAAAAGCTACGTAACCACCTATGCCGTAGTAAACGATGTGTCCGAAGCTCACGTAGCCGGTGAAGCCAAGTATTATGTTCAGGCTCGCTGCAAGGGCGATGTACTGGAGAATCAGGAAGATGTCTTCCCTCATCGTTATTGAATTCGTCAGAGGTGGAATTGCCGCCATTAATGCTATTACGGCAAGCAACCAAATCAGAGGGATATCGTAAAGATTTTTCAGGCTGTCCTTCATCACTTACCCCCCAATAGACCGCTTGGTTTAACAACGAGTATTGCTACAAGCAGAGCGAATTCTAGCACAGGAACGAAGCTCGTTTGAATGCCCAGCGTTACAACACTCTCAATCAAACCAAGTGTTATTCCACCTACGAGAGCGCCTATCGGACTTCCCAGACCCCCCAAAACGCAAATGACGAAGCTTTTAAGCTCATATCCCCCTCCAGAGAGTATTGTAAAGGGAAAGATCGTGGCGATCAAAGCACCAGCGACCATCGCGAGGGAGATTCCTATTCCAAAACTGAGGGCCAAGATAAGGGATGAATTGATTCCCATAAGCTCTGCAGCGGTTCTGTTCATCGAAACAGCCCTTATAGCCTTTCCCGGCCTTGTTCGATACAGGAAAGCATAGAGTAAAGCTGTGAAGATTATCGCAATAACTCCCGTTGCAACC
>QMZD01000171.1 GCA_003662985.1 Archaeoglobales archaeon
GATATAACTTGGATTATAGATAGTAGACCGATTGCAAGAGCTAAAAGTCTGAGCGTTTCCGTAGCATCAATGTATTTCGTGGAAAAGAACATACTGAGCCAGGCTGCGGGATTAGATGTCATTGAAAGACTTAAAGGAAAAACAAAGAGGAAAACGTACTTTAAGGTTTGGAAAGAGAAGTATTCTTTTGTTGTGTCAGAGGAAATGTAGGGAAAGGTGACTGTAACTAGAGCGGTTGCAATAAAAAAGGTTGCTCTTGAAATGGTTAAAGCCGCGTTGAAGCTTCCTGTGAGTACATCTGTGGCTCCAAGATATCTAAAAAGGACGATACTTCCGTTAACGAGGAAAGCGATACTCAGAAAAATGATGGAGACCGGTATGGTTTCCTTAACCATTGCAAAACTCCATCCCCTAGAGAGTTTGATTTCTATTCCCCTAACGACCAATAAAAAATAAATCCCGGGCAACACGATAGAAATGAGGAACCCGGAAAGGGCACCGATAACTCCAAACCCGAGTATTACCAGAAAAAAAGCAATAAAAAGTTTTGATGCTGCATTTAATACATTAGCAATGGCTATATGACTAAAAAGCTTAAATCCTCTGATTAAGGAGTTCATCGAATTTGCAAAAGCAGCAAAGACGACAGAAAAGGCCACAATGACAATAGGTATGAAATAAGTTTCTGAATGAAAAGTAAGAAGGAGTAGTGCAATCATGATCATAGTTCCCAAAGTAAGGTTTCCTGCGAGGGCTGTTCTGAAGTATTTAGATGCCTCTGCAGGTTTTGAGGATATTAGTCTCGCTGCAGGCCATGAAAACGTGTTTTGAGTTAGTATTGCGGCGATGTAGAATATGGATAGCGAGACTCCAAGAATTCCAAACTCGGTTTTTGGTAGGGTGTTTCCCATAACAACTTGATAGAGATAATTAAGGATGCTAGAAAGGAAAAATGATGCCAGAATCAAGTAACTGTGTTTGGCAATCTGATCGTTCACATCCAGCCACCTCTTCCAAAGTTTTTAAAGATGTCGGGAGTATGGTTCTGGATGCTTTTGATAAGATTTTTATTCTATAGGAAAAGGTTTCTATAAATGTCGTATCAGCAATCATTTCAACATCCATGCAGCCATGAGTTTAAGGATAGTGAATGGTTGCCAACTGAGAATGGGATTCTAAAACTTCATCCATACTGTTCAAATTGTGGTTTGGTCAAAAATGTGTCTTCAGATACAGCTAAAGGATTGGGATATTTTGCTAATGTACTCGGTAGGCTCAGAAGTGATCTCGAGAGAAAAGGCTATAAGATCTCAAAAGCTCAAATAAGGCTGATAATGGAAGAACTTAAGAAAAGGGAGATTGGTGATACTTACTCATTCTCATTCACGAAGCAGAAAAAGTTGTTCATGGATGTTGCAACGAAATACATAAAGATCAATAAAAACTATTTGGAAAGCCATCTTTAAAATCTTGGATCCAGCTGATCTGAGCTGTGAAAGGCGGTGATGGGAGGCTGGATCGGGTTAGCTTGAGCCATGGATTTTTAAACTTGATTGAGTTATAATAGATCTTAGACCACGGTCAAAGGTGAAATCGTTATGGGAGTAGTTTGGTCTACTGCGGATAGAAAGACGGATACTTCTGAATATATGGTTTGAATACAAAGTATCAAGCGAATAAAGTATCACTCTGGTAAACCTGTCGTAAAAAACACAAGAATTCTGGTTGATATTTATTATAGGACCCCCTGCTGGAGTATGGACATAAAGGAAGTTATGGAGGAGCATGGAATAGAGAGAGAAGATGTTTTAGGCAAATAGAGTATGCTACCAAAGTAGTAGCTAAAGAGGAGATTGAAGTCAAGTATGTCTTACAGCCAAAAGAGATAAATAAGGGATCGGGTGGGTTTTTGGACTCTGTTAATTCTGTTAGTAAAGATGAAATAAGGATGCAATAATAACGGTTGAGCTGGAAAGATACAGAAGAAAGCCTATTAGGTAAATTTAGATAACAAATGAGTCTGATTTCTCTGTGTCTCATTATCCCTTAACCTGTTAAACCCGAAATTCGATACCTCAACGTATTCCTTGATATACACGCGAGGATGAGAATTGGATTGAAATGTAAAGATGTTAAGGGCCGATTTCATGGACTCGAGAAAAATTCGCACTTAAGCCATATAGACTTCAAATTTAGGGGAGAGATGGATGAGACTTGTGTTTACTGAACATGCAAGATTAAGACTCCTTGAAAGAAAGATCGATGTTCAGGAAGTGGAAAACGTTATTATGAAACCAGAATGGAAGTTCTATGATTTAAAGAACAGGTATAATGTGGCAATAGGTAAGAGGAAAAAAGAAGGACATTATCTGATAGTTGTTTATGGTTTTTCACAAGAGTTTGTTGAGGTTATAACAGTGATCGACACAAGTAAAAGGCTAGAAAAGATTATTAAAACTCGGATGAAAAGTAGGAAATGGGTGAAATTATGAGAGTAAGATACGATCCTAAAGCTGACATTCTGTACATTCTCATCAAAGAAGGTGAAATCTCAGATAGCGATGAAATTGATGAGGATGTTTGGATAGAGTACGATAAAGACGGTAAAATAGCAGGTATTGAAATATGGAATGCTGGCGAAAAAGTGATAATGGAGGCATTAAAAGAGATTAAGAAAACATCAGAATTCAATGAGAGGGTGATTGTACAAAAATAGTACGATCAACGATTTATTCAACAATCTCTAAAAAAATCTGTAACTAAAATAGCCTCATTTTCTTTTCATTTCCTCAACCTGTTAAATCCGAAATTCGATACCTCAACGTATTCCTTGATATACCCGCGAGGATGAGAATGGATTAAGATGTAAAGATGTTAAGGGCCGAGTTCATAGACTTCGAGTTTGTCGTTTGGTTTGATTTTAACCCAGGCTCTGAGGTTATGCAGTCAGGGTTTTTAAGGAGATTGCATAGTTATTCTGCTTTGTTCATAAAAACAATTGGTTTTGGTTCACACGGAGGAAAAGTAAATGGAAATCGCAGTTTCAGGAAATAAGATAATTATGAAGGACAAAGTCTTCACAGAGTTAGACAGATTCGTTTTTGAGTTTCTGGAGTTGATTCCAGAGATAAAGTATGTAATTGTGAGTGGATATTTATCGATTCTTTTCGGCAGATCCAGAGGGACGGAGGATATAGATATTTTAGTTGAACGGTTTGATGAAAATACCTTCGGTATGCTGTATAACAGATTAAGAAGCGAGAAGTATTACTTTTTAAATCCGGGTGGTGTTAGAGAGCTGTATCAAACGCTTAAAGAGGGGTTGGCTGTTCGCACATCAAAAGAAGGTATGATAATACCCAATATAGAACTCAAATTCGTGAGAGATGATATAGAGAGATATTCACTTGAAAATAGGGTTAGGTTGATTTTGGAAAATGATACCTCCTTCGAACTCTACATATCCCCAATTGAGCTTCAGATACCCTACAAATTGTACTTGGGAGGTGATAAGGACATAGAAGATGCAGTTTACCTGTGGGAAATTTTCAAGAAGTACTTGGAGAGGGAAAAGTTAAAGAAGTTTATGGGAAAACTAAGAGTAGATGGTAGAGTATACGGTATTGAAATCGAATAGACTTAAAGAACGGATTGATTTTGTCAGATATTATGCTAAATGGGTGAATAGCGTTCAAAATAGAGTGTGGAGCATGCAACAAGCCAAACTCATCAACAGCTTTATGGAAAACTCAAAGAACTTTAAATTCTCTGCCGAAGATTATTTAAAAATGAAATCAATAAAAAATAAAATAAAATTCTAAAATGATAATGATTTAAAGAGGAAACTTTGAGTTTATTGTTTTGATTTTGACTGCTTGAATGTGACGAGCCAGGAGAATTTTCGGTTGCGTAGATAAAATTCAAATTTGTCGTGAAGAAATTAAAAAACGTCCGGAAAAAGTAAGATTCAGAGTTTGAAAATTGATGGGGGTGTTGGAAATGTATGAGGATAGAATCGTGATCGATCCAGAAATAAGGCATGGTAAACCTATCATAAAAAACACGAGAGTTCCTGTAGACATTATCTTGGGATCCCTTGCCGGAGGTATGGATATAAAGGGAGTCATGGAGGAGTATGGAATAGAGAAAGAGGATGTTTTGGCGGCAATTGAGTATGCTGCCAAAATAGTGGCCAAAGAGGAAATTAAAATCAAATATGGCTGAAACATGTCTAAAATAAAATTCCTTCTCGATGCCGATTTGCCCCGCTCAAGCGTTGAAGTTATCAGAAAGTTGGACTTCGAAGTAGAGGATGTGAGAGATATTGGGCTGGGTTCTGCGAAGGATAGGGAAATTATTGAATATGCAAAGAAAAACGGAAGGATAATAATTACTCGCGATACTGATTTTGGAGAGGTGTTGAGATATCCAGATCATCCTGGAGCGATTATTTTCAGGTTACCCTACACGTTCACAGCAAGAGAGATAAATAAAAGGTTGAAAGAATTTTTGGACTCTGTTAACGAAAATGAAATTAAAAATGCGATAATAATAGTTGAACTCGAAAGATACAGGAGGAGACCTCTGGAGTAGCAGAGTTTTAAGCTATTGTATCGACAGTAAACTTGTTGGCTCAGTTTTGAGGTGATAAAACGAGACTCGTTGTAATGATTCCAGCCTATAATGAGGAGAATACGATTGGAGATGTTATAAAGGCAATTCCAAGAAAGGTTGAGGGTTTTGATGATGTTAAAGTTCTCATAATTAATGATGGGATGTACCGTAGATAAGAAAGACTGCATTGGGAGATATGTTGGAGAGACGATTATTAGAGACCGATCAAAAGTGTAA
>QMZD01000172.1 GCA_003662985.1 Archaeoglobales archaeon
ATAACACCGGAGCACCAGGAGCGATCATAATCTTCAACGAGAATAAGCCCGATGACAGGAAAGATCGGGTTCTGTTTATCAACGCGAGCAATGAGTACGAGCAGCATCCAGATGTTAGAAAGCTTAATCGCTTGGGTGATGAGCATATTGAGAAAATAGTTGAGGCTTATAGGGAATTTAAGGATGTGGATGGTTTTGCAAGGGTTGTAACGCTTGATGAGATCAGAGAGAACGATTACAATTTGAATGTTACACTTTATGTATTTCCGAAAGAGGAGATTGAGGAAATTGATGTTGAGAAGGAGTGGGAGGAGCTGAGAAGGATTGAGGATAAACTTATGGTAGTCAAATATAAAATTCAAGAGTATTTGAAAGAGATAAGATGGAAAAAATAAACCGATAAATTATGACGAAAAATGAGAAAAATGAGGATAAAATAAAAAGAAAGGAGATGAGAGACCATTTGTTTATCAGTTATGCTACCGAAGACTTTGTATTAGCTGAATGGCTCACACTGCGCTTAACTAGTGAAGGTTATCGCGTTTGGTGTGATCGCTTTAAGTTGTTAGGGGGAGAATCTTATCCTAAAGATATTGATAAAGCTCTAAAAGAGCGTACTTTTAGAGTTTTAGCATTATTATCTAGAAACTCCATCAAAAAAGACAATCCTGTTAAAGAAAGAACTATGGCGTTAAATATTGGGAAGGAGTTGGGCATAAGGGACTTTCTTATCCCTTTGAATGTCGATGGATTAAGCTCAACTGAATTAGATTGGATGACAGGAGACATCACATATATACCATTCTATAAAAGCTGGGCTGATGGTTTTTACCGTTTGTTAAAGAAATTAAAGAGTGTAAATGCTCCCTGTCCCTTGAAAAATGGACGGAAGATCGTTGCTGATGCATATCTAAGCAGCACTCCACTTAGACAAGAGAGCGAAACTATCTATTCCAATTGCATAAAAGTTAAGCGAATTCCTGATAAACTGCTTCATTTGCATTTTAGAGAAGAACTCTCTAATCATGAGAGAGAAGTTTTGAGGGATAGATGGCCTTTTTTTATCAAAGACAACCATCAAGTATTTGCGTTTACACACCCACCGGAACTCGAGACACTTCAGTATGATGAAATAGAAAACATAGAGTGGAGGAGTCATGAAAAAATTCATGGTATCCCAACCGACAATATAATCAAGAATCTCCTAAAAAAGGCATTAGAAGTTAAGTGCCTCCAGAAGGGACTTATACGATCAGAGGTTGGGAGAATTTATTTCCCACGTGGATTGTTTAAAAATGACAATCTTGTCTTTAAGAGTTATACAGGTCGGAAGAGTCATTTCAAAGTTGTCGGAACAAGACGTTCCCCATATCCATTTAGATATCATCTATCACCTTCATTTAAGATCAAAAAGGTTGATAATGATTTCATAGCACAAATATCCATCAACTTCTACATTACAGATTTGGTTGGTTTACCAGTAGACTCCAGAAAAGCCTCTACCCGCCATAAAGCTTTACGAAAAACTCTTTTTAACAACGATTTTCTGATTAGATGTATAGGAATATGCGACTATCTCTCGAATAACAACATGGAAATTGTCATTGGAGAAAATGATGATCAAGTTGTTTTCGATGCTCGATTGGTATCCCTTACTTCCCCTTTTAGTATCGATGAAAGCAGAGTAGAAAAGATACCGATAGAGGATTTACCATCATTCGAAGAAGATGAGGATTTTGAAGACGAAAGTGAAATAGAATTTGAGCTAGAGTCTGAAGAAGGGGTGAAAAATAAATGACTTTCCAGTTCACCATCTTTGAAGAACCCCTTCTTGAATTTAGATACGAACAAGCTTTAGAAGATCCACATGATGGGCTATATCTTTTTGGACCCTATGATGCCGATTTACCCTCCCATCCCAAAAAGATAACTTATGGTGTCATTGGTACTGAAAATGGTATTGTGCTTTTTGAGAAGTGGTCTGAGCAAGTTCTTAATGCCCCACAAATTAGTGAACCAGATAAATTAAAACTCTGGCCACCTTACCCCGGTTTTGACGTTGCATTTGCTTGTGAATGGCCTAACAAAGCTTCATGGACGTATACCCTAGATGAAAAAGAGCTTTTGAAAGCATCACGACATAGAGATGAATACACGCGAACTTATGGGGTTGTTAATATTTTTATGGAGGCTTTTGAGGTTCTTGGAAAAAGAGACGAAAGTTTTAATGTTATTGTTTGTATAGTGCCCGAAGAAATATATAAAAACTGTCGTCCAAAGTCTCGGCCAGATGATGTATGGGGACATCGTCCAACTTCAAAACAAATAGATGATTTTAAAAAAGGACAGGTGACTCTTTTTGAAGAATTTTCTAGTAAGGAACATTGGTCTACAGATAAATATAAGATGTCTGTTGATTTCCGAAGACAAATTAAAGCACGTGCCTTGAAATATAATATTCCGATTCAGATTATTAGGGAGACAACCCTTTCCCTAAAAAATCGTGGTGATAGTAACCGGAGACTAACCTGTTTATCCGATAGAGCTTGGAACCTCTCTACAGCTTTGTATTATAAAGCAGGTGGTAAACCATGGAAACTAGCATCAGCTAGGGAAGGTGTTTGTTATATTGGAATTTCATTCAAGAGGGTGGGTGATGCAAACGAAAGAACAGCTTGTTGTGCTGCCCAGATGTTTCTTGATACTGGGGATGGAATTGTTTTTTTGGGCGATAAGGGTCCTTGGTACTCTCCTGAGAAAAAACAGTTTGAACTAAGCAAGGATGCTGCATATAATCTTCTATCAGGAATATTGAGAACCTATGAGGATTTAGGCGGTCAAGAGTTAAAAGAGTTGTTCATTCACTGCCGTTCTAGTATAAACGAGGAAGCTTTTGAGGGTTATAAAGAGGCTTGCCCTGATGATGTAAAACTTGTCTGTGTAAGAGTAAGAAAAGAGAGAAATGACCTAAAATTATATCGTCCTGGTAAAATGCCTATTATTAGAGGATCTTTTCTTAAATGGGATGATAAGACTGGATATCTATGGGGTACAGGATTTAAACCAAGAATTGGAACTTATGATGGATGGGAGGTCCCCATACCGTTAAGAATACAAATCCAATATGGAGACTCATCCATAGATCAAGTGGCAAGAGATATTTTTAGTCTTACAAAGCTTAATTACAACGCATGTAAGCTGGGAGATTCCGAGCCAGTAACGATAATGTTTTCTGATGCTGTTGGCGAAATCTTAGTTTCTAATCCTAAAATCAAAGATAGAAGACCCCAATTTAAATTTTATATTTGAGAGAGGTGTAAATATGCCAAGCCATGTGAGTATATTAAGACAAACACCAATAGGTAAAATTCCAGAAGACTGGGAGGTTATTAGACTTGGAGATGTTTGCAAAAAAATTGTGGACGGGACGCATAAAACTCCAGAATATGTTAAGAAAGGAATACCGTTTATATCGACTCAAAATTTAGCCCCTTTTAAAGATCATTTTGACTTTTCACAATACTGTAAGTATATCTCTCCGGGGGAGCATTATGAATTAACAAAAAGATGTAAACCAGAAAAAGGAGACCTCCTTGTCTCTAAATGTGGTACTATTGGCAGAACACAATTAGTAAGAGTAGATTACGAGTTTAGTATATTTGTTGGATTGGCACTTTTGAAGTTAAAAAGAGATAAAGTAGTTCCTGAGTATTTAGAACAATTGCTTAATTTCGAACCAATGGTAAGGCATATGGAGATTCTTTCACCAGGTGCAACAAGAAAAACATTAACTCTTAAAGCAATAAGTAAATTAGAAATCCCACTCCCACCCCTTCCAGAACAACGCAAAATCGCCGAAATTCTTTCAACTGTGGATAAAGCAATCCAGAAAGTCGATGAAGCTATAGCGAAGACTGAAAGGCTGAAGAAGGGCTTGATGCAGGAGCTTTTGACGAAGGGCATAGGGCACACGGAGTTTAAGGATACGGAAATTGGCAGGATTCCGAAGGAGTGGGAAGTTGTTAAGCTTAGTAAGATTGCCAAACTCGAAAGTGGTGGAACTCCAAGTAGACAAAGACCAGAATTTTGGGAGAATGGAACAATTCCCTGGGTAAAATCTGGTGAACTCAATGATAAGGTAATTTATGACACTGAGGAGAGAATAACAGAATCAGGTTTGAAGAATTCAAGTGCCAAGGTGTTTCCAAAAGGAACATTACTCATGGCGCTGTATGGTCGAGGTACTGTTAGTAAAACTGCAATTCTCGGAATAGATGCAGCTACGAATCAAGCTGTTTGTGCAATTATCCCAAAAAACATTGAGTTTCTTCCGAAATTTATGCAGCAGTATTTAATCTACCGTCGAGAAACAATTTTGAACCAATTAGTAAATCCAAGCAGTGATGTCGGTAGAACAAATATCTATGTCTCATCCTTATCTTTACTGAAAGTTCCTCTCCCACCACTTTCAGAACAACAAAAAATCGCCGAAATTCTTTCGACTGTGGATAAAAAACTCGAACTTGAAAGGAAACGCAAGGAGAAGCTTGAAAGGATTAAGAAGGGTTTGATGAATGATTTGCTGACTGGTAGGCGGAGAGTGAAAGTTTGAGGGGTAAAGCAGAGGAACGAATTAAAAAACTTGAGGAATTTACTAATTTTTGTTATTGAACTCCTGAAAACTTCAGAAACGGTTGAGGAACGTTGTATTATTGGAGATATAAGCAGAATTTGGAAAATTTGAAAGTTTTTCATACTTATGAGTTTATGAGTTTTACGCCAAATTTCAATATTTTCAAATCCAGCAAGAACAAAGTAATATAC
>QMZD01000173.1 GCA_003662985.1 Archaeoglobales archaeon
CATCTCATCCTCATCCACGTTTCCCAATTCCTGAATGAATCTGAAAATCTTCTGAGGTTTGAACGGGTTATCGATGACGTACTTTAAATCCTTCAATCTCTTCAGCTTCAACAACCCACTCCCCGTTATGTGGGCCATTCCACGGATTTCAAATCTGTTCCAGAGGCCAACTACTTCAGAATAAATCCTTGTAGGAGTTAGAAATTCCTCGCCTATTGTCTTACCTGTTTTGCCATCGAACTCATCGCTGTAGCTGTATCCAGCCTCTTCAACCGCTTTTCTTGCGAGAGTCAAACCATTGCTGTGAATCCCGCTGCTGGGAAATCCAACAATTACATCTCCTTCCTTTATCTTCTCTCCTGTAATCATTCCATCCTTCTTAACCCATCCAATAGCGGTTCCAGCAAGATCGAATCCCTTGACTATCTCAGGCAGAGTTGCGGTCTCCCCTCCAACCAAAGAAATATTCGCCATTTTGCAGCCTTCCTCCAGCCCAACAGCTATCTGAGCCATGATTTCTGGATCTGGCTTTTCTATTGCGATATAATCAACGAAAGCTAAAGGCTCTGCCCCTATGGCTATGAGATCGTTAACGTTCATGGCAACACAATCAATTCCAACCGTATCAAATTTCCCAACCTTCTCAGCAACGAGAATCTTCGAGCCCACGCCATCCGTGGTTATTGCAATTCCCACTTCACCGAAGTCTATAACTCCCGCATAATGCCCCGATAACAGAACACCACCCAACCCTTTCCTTTTGAACTTTATTCGGGAAGCAAGGGATTTTATGGCCTTCTCTTCTTCATAAATGTCGACTCCAGCTGATGAATACGTCAGTTTTTTCTTTGATTTCCTAGTTTCAGGCACTTTAGGTGCTTCAGCCTCAGGCATTTTAGTTTCAGGCACTCTCCACCTCCTTCAACTTCCTATAAAGATGGGGTACAAAGAGGCCGACATCCGTGACAACACCTATAGCCTGAGCAGTCCCTCGATCGATCAGCTTTGTTACCGTTGCAGGATTTATATCGACGCATATCGTTTTTACAGTTGAAGGTAAAAGATTCCCGACTGCAATGCTATGTAGCATTGTTGAAAGCATTATCACCATGTCTATATCTTTCAGCGCATCCTTCATTGCTCTTTTTGCTTCCATAACATCTGTTATAACCTCAGGGAGTGGACCATCATCTCTTATCGAGCCCGCTAAAACGAATGGGATGCCTTTCTTTATACATTCATACATTATTCCATCTTTCACAATCCCTGCTTCGATTGCCTTCTCTATTCCCCCGGCAGCGATTATCTTGCTGATCGTCCGTAGATGATGTCTATTGCCACCAGGCACCGGCTTCCCTGTTTCAACATCCATTCCCAAAGAGGTGCCGTAAATAGAAAGTTCAAGGTCATGAACAGCCAAAGCGTTTCCCGAAAGCAGAAGATCGACGTATCCGTCTCTGATCATTGCCGCGAGGGAATCCCTTGCCCCGGTATGATCGATGGCGGGACCTGCAACAACTGCTATTTTTCCACCATTCCTCTTCAGCTCCACCATCTCCTTTGCAATAACCTCGACTAGTTCATCTGTTGGTCTTTCACTGCTCACACTTCCCCCCATGAACTGAAAGTGAGTGTATCTCCTTGGTCTCTCAGGCGGAACAATTCTCACTCCCTTCTCACCCACAACCACGAGATCTCCCTTTTTAATCTCATCTATAGCTATACATTCCGCCTTTCCATTCCTTATCGCGATAAGCCTATCCATCCCGATGTTCTCAACTCTAAGCCACTCCCCTTTGTAGTTAACAAACGTTGGATGGTTCGTTGTGACATAGAAGTCCTCAGGAAGAACTTTATCGGCTGGAGCGGGTTTAAGTTCAACCTCTTCAGCTTCAGGAATTTTTGCACCAAGTTTATGGAGTTCATGGAGAATCTCATTCAAATGCTCAGGATCCTTTCCTATTACGATTATTCTCGCATAACTGTAGTCTGTTTTCTTCTTCCCAACCCTGAACTCAACAATCTCGAACTCACCATCATGATCGAGAATTGTGTCTAAAACTTTTGGGAAAATCATAGAATCGATTAGATGTCCTTCAAATTCAAGCTCCTTCACATTGGTGTTGATGGGGTTCAGATCCACGTTCTCCAATCTATCAGCCTCCACTTATCTTTATTTCCACCTATTTACCTCTTAATAGATTTCTTTATTCTGCTTTTATTCTGCTTCCCCTTATTTGCAGAACTGAATTAAACTAGAGTAAATTTAAATTTTGGGTATTGGTGAGACCCTTAAAGTCTGAAGTTTGAAATCTGGTTAAAACTCCCAACTAATGAAAGATACATGCATTTTAGACTCGAATCAAATTTGAGAGGCGCAGAGAATTTACTTTAGATTCTTCAAATACTCCTCCAGATGCTTCTTCGACTCAACTATCGCTTTCTCATCCCTCAACTCGAGGGTTACAAATCCCCTATATTCCTTAAAGGGAATTATACCGAGATCGATGTTACCCCTTCCTAGGGCCATATGAGTATCGTAATCCCCCTTGTTGTCGTGGAGGTGGATGTTCTCAACCCTATCAAAGTGTTTCAAAAAGATGTCATGGCCAGGTTTAACGTTCCAGTGACCTATATCGAAGGTAAGTCGAAGATCCGTTTCATGAATTATCTCCTCTATAGCCTTCTCAGTCCTCTCATCCATCCCAATCGTGTTTTCGAGGCAGAGCATCATGGAATTATCCCTAGATTCGATTTCCTTCAAGAATTTCCCCATTTCCTCTTTTATTACTCTATAATTATGCTCTGAATACCACTCGGGCTTGAAAATAAAGCCTTTTGACGTTATGAACCCTGGATTCCATCCGAGGTGAAATGTAATAAGCTCTGCCTCACACCTGTTCGCAAGAAAAATCGTTTTTTCAAGCTCTCTATAGCTCGCTTTTCTCATCTCCGAGCTTAGTGATATAAAATTCGTCGCTGTAGCCGAGGCATGGATTAAAACATCGATATCGTAGCTTCCTTTTAATTCTAAAACCTCAGCGTAGTTAAGATTCTCATGGTAGAAATGGGGATGGTCCATTAGAAGTTCGATGTGTTGGAATCCATTCCGAGTTGCAAATTCGAAGGCTTGGTTGAGAGAATGAAAGATGTCAGGCTGCGTACCAAGTCTAAATTTAAAATTCTTAAACTTAAAGTTCAGGGATTTCAAAGGTCCCAATGTTTCACCCCGGAATTATTTAGTAACCATCGTGCCTATGCCCTCTTTTGTGAACAGCTCGATGAGAATCGAGTGTTCCTTTGAACCATCGATTATGTGTGCTTTCTCAACCCCCTCTTTCAATGCAATTAAAACGGATTCGACCTTTGGGATCATACCCCCCTTAACCTTTCCTTCTTCTAGCATCTTTTCAAGCTCCGAATAATCAATCTTTGAGATCAGCGAAGAGGGATCATTTTGATTTCTCAAAAGCCCGGGAACATCGGTAAGCATGATGAGCTTTTTCGCTTTAACAGCTCCCGCTATATGCCCAGCCACTATGTCGGCGTTGAGGTTGAACACATTGCCTTCCTTATCCGCCGCTATTGGGGATATAACAGGTATAAACTTATTATCAACAAGGATTTTCAGTATATCTGGATTCACCATCTCCGATTCCCCAACAAATCCGAGGTCGAGCTCTACCTCCTCACCCCCCACTTTTTTCTTTATCGTCTTCTTCTTTGCAACAACCAACAGCCCATCCTTAGCAGAGATGCCAACAGCCTTTCCGCCATTCTTGATGAAGGTTGAAACTATCTTCGAATTTATCTTTCCATCCAAAACCATTTCGACGACTTCAAGTGTGTCCCTATCGGTAACTCTAAGCCCATCAACGAACTTAGGCTTTAAACCAAACTTCTCCATCTTTTCCGAGATCTCAGGACCGCCTCCGTGGATGACGATCGGTTTAATGCCGACGAAATACAGAAGGAGGATATCCTTTATCGTTTTCTCCATAATCTCCTCATTGACCATCGCATGACCGCCGAATTTGATGACCATCGTTGAACCATGAAACTCCTTAATGTAAGGCAAGGCTTCCACGAGAACTTTTACATCTTCCATGATTTTACTAAAACGGCGGGCTGAAAAATTTTTCCTAATGGGGTTTTAAATTTTGATTTAGAATTGGTAGAGTTGGAATGTGCTGATATGTCAGTAAAAACCAAAACTCAAAAGCCTTTTTAAAAATCACGCAGAGTTTTAACAATGGCAGTCAAAGAGGTGATCCTTTTAGGCAATCCCCTGCTTAGAGAAAAATCATCGGATGCCGCATTCGATGATGAGCTCGAAAGAATCATCGAAGATTTAAAAGACACCCTCACTCACCTCCAAAATGAGAAGGGGATCGGAAGGGCTCTCGCTGCACCACAGATAGGATATCTGAAAAGAGTCATATTCGTTAATGCCAAGAGCTCCAAGAACCCCAGAACCATGACCCTGATTAACCCTACAATTGTAGAGAAAAGCAAAGAAATAATTGAAGTTTGGGACAGCTGTTACAGTTTCGACGTCGCTTTCTTTGTCCGAATAAAGAGGCATAAGAGGATAAAAGTTGAATACATGGATGAAAACGGAAGAAAAATTGTAGAAGAATTCGAAGATGACCTTTCAGAACTTCTCCAGCATGAAATCGATCACCTGAACGGAATTCTTGCTACAGATCATCTAAGAAGTGGAAAAGATATTATAATGAGGGAGGAGTGGGAGAAAAGGTACCTCAATTAGGAACCATCTAAAACCAGTAAAACCAAAGCCAAAGCCAAAAC
>QMZD01000174.1 GCA_003662985.1 Archaeoglobales archaeon
ACATAATACTCCAATCCAGCATATCTAAGCTTCTCCGCAAGTAAGATAGAGACAAGATCCCCAAGGATCTTCTTTGGGTTAGAAGAAGTCTCTTCGATCTCGCAGAGAACTTTGACTTCTTCACCTTTAACTATTGCAATATCAACGAAAGATAAGAAGTATTTTCTTGAGTAATCCTTGAAATAAGCAACTATTCTGTGCTTCTGATCTCCGTGATCATAGAATACATCATACCCTTCTTTCTCCAATCTCTCTTTCAGCCTTTCACCAAGGATTCTCGTGTATCTGCCAGCCATAAACCTTGATGGTTTTTAGCATTTAAATAATTTCTCAAATTTGAACATAAAATTTAAGTATTCTAAAATCAATCAATCATTATGATAACGCAAGTGGTGTTCGTAGGACTTCACAAAGAAAAGCTTATAGAATCGATAAGGGCTCTTAGAGAAGAGCCAGTTGGAAAGATAATTCTGATGGTTGGAGAGCAGGAATTGCCAGCTGAAGCAAAGGTGAGAGAGCTTGCAGAAGAGCTGAAAAAGGAGCTTGAAACAGTCTACGACGTTGAAATCAGCAAGATAGACAAGAAGAACACGTTAAGAGCTGCAAAACAGCTTGTTGAATTGATCAGGGAAGAGACCGAAAAGGGAAATGAAGTTCTGCTTAACGCATCCGGTTCTTTGAGAAACGTTAGTATCGCAGCCTACATCGCCGCCTGCATAACGAATTCAAGGATAATCACTTCCATACCAAAATACGATGACAAAGAGAACGAAGTAGGCATCGAAGAGATCTTGGAGATCCCTTTGATCCCCGTTATGCTTCTTCCAAAAGAGCAGATCCAGATAATCCAAGCTATAGATGGTGGGGTTGATTCTCTTGACGAGTTAATTCAAAGGCTGAATCCCGGGATAGGTAAGTCTGATGCAAAATTCATGAAGGAGAGGTCGAGGATAAGCCATCATCTGTCTAAATTGGAAGATATGGGGTTCGTTAAGAGAAAAAAAGTTGGAAGGAATGTGAGAATAGAAAGGACAGCTATTGCGGAGATTATTAATGCAATAATATAATAGCTTATTGAAACTCCCTATAAATGGACTCTATCCTGTGGAATTCTGACTCTATTGATTTTTTCCCATGCTTGGTTAAGTAATTAGCCACATTACTGCCTTTAGACATCAGTTTTTTACACTCTCGATACATTTTTTCAAACTCTCCGCGCTCCGCCATGCTCCTCATTCTGTTATATAACCCTTGGGCACGTTCACGAACCCAATTGGGTGTACAAGTAGAGGCATCCTCAACAATTTCTTCTATAATGCTGAGGATAGCAAATGCCTTCTCTTTATTAGGATCAAATTTTAAGACTAATGGTTTTATATCATGGGAGAATGAGAACAGTGCCATATCCACTTCAGCTGGAGTCATATTGCATCTTTCAGCCAATTTTCTGATTATTTTGAGATACTCGATGTATTGTCCTGTATTAATGTCTTTCTTAGAGCTTCTATCGAGGTCATCTGCCAATGGTTCGAGCAATTTTTCTTTAAAGTACCTTCCACCAGTATTGGATAAGATAGCCCAATTTCGGTAATCAACCGTCCCATAAAAATCTGGACATAGAAAACGAAGAACTGCTGATACCATTTTCCTTGACTTAGTCCCTCTTCCAAAACCCTTAAGGTTTCCAATAAGATCTATCAACTCTATTTCAGTTTCCTGACTGTATTCGTCTTTCAAAATATCTAAAAACTTGACCGATTTGTCAATAGTAAACTTGATTTCATATGGATTGTTATCAACGACATTTCGTAAGGATTTCATTAATTCTCCGTTATGCGGGTTCTTCCACGCAGCGATTTTCAAGAGGAAAAGAACATAAATACTGAGGTCAGTGAAAGAACCTTCGCGTATCTTCTTTCCCCATTCTTCGAGTTCTTGAGTCAATTGCCAGTGATTTTTTGCAAAGGTCTCCACTCTTTCTGGAAAAAGGTTGAAGTAGTGCCTTAAAACCCTTTCAACTTCTTCTCTTTTGTTTAAATCCAAATGTTTGAATTCCATAAGACCACCTATGGTTTCATAAGTTCCTCAAACTGATGTATTATGCTTATTGTGTACTTTGTTAACCTGCTTTTCTCTCTAAGTTCAGATCTCTTCACTTTCCCCAGTTAAGTATTCATTCCATTTTTCGTACACAATCTTAAAATCTTCCTCTGGTACAGATAATCGGTTGCCGTTGCTTAATGTACATATTATCTGGTCTCTACCATGAGTTATAGCCTCAAAGTCTTCTCCTACGTAACCTGAATAAACAGTCCAGTTCTTAATTAAGATGATGAGCAGATTGTTTTTGGGAAATAATATATTTTCCAAAAACCCAGAGTCCTCAATGAAGTGTGCCAAGTGTCACATTCGAGATGCGGCACCAGGCTCTCTTTACTGTAAGAAGTGTCAGAAGGGTTATTTTGGGTATTTAGATCAGTTTCACCACGACCAGTACTCTTTTAAGGATTTTTACAACAAAGAACTAAAGAATTCACATCCTATAAGAGCACTTGCCCTTATTGATGACATTCTCATGATATACCAATACTACAAAAGATATGGGATTTTCGAACCAGTACTCGGCGGTATAAGTTACAGAGAAGAGCACTTAAAAGCTGAAGAATACTTCTTCAATCTATTTTACCAAATTCTTGATGAAAGGCTAAGAGCAGCAGGAAAGAAAGCTGAGATTGAAGATCTTAAACGCCAATTCAGTGAGTTTAGAGATATCATTTGGGAGATCGCATCAAAGATGGAAAAAACAAACTACATTGGAGTTGCAAATATTAAGCCTTTCACTCTCTTTTTTAAGAAGATCCTGCGATCCAGAGAGTTGGATTTAGCACCCGATTTCATTGATGAGCTTGGTCATTTCTTTGTTCCGGGAAGTGCGGTGTTCATTCTGGAGTTATTCTCAGAAATTGCAAGTTTTTCGGATAACGCTATTCAAAGACTTGTTAGGGTTACGAAAGGATTAAAACGGTTATATGGCGATAATTTACTTTACAAAGTCGTCAATTTTCCAGTAGTTCTCTTAAAGCCATGGCGTCACCAGAATGAGGCGTTTAACCATTGGTGTAAAAATGGTCATCGAGGAGTATTAGAGATGGCTACTGCAACAGGGAAAACTCTTGTCGGTTTAATGGCTATTCAAAAACTTGCTGCCGAGAAAGAGAAGGAGAATGGTAAAGGTGTAAAAGGAAAGGTTCTCATTACCTCTCATTCAAGGGCGATTTTAAATCAGTGGAAGTACGAGGTGATAGACAAGCTGGGATTTTTAGCTGAGCACACCGATTACAAGATACCAGTCTCTTGTGATTATGTCAAGATTGAATTCGAGACCATTCAAAGCTTAATAAGGAGGAATGGGATAACGAGAGTTGATCTGCTTATTGCTGATGAGGTTCATCACATTGCCGCTCCAGTTTTTAGGGATGTCTTTATGAAGGTAGGATTCAGATGGTTTATGGGTCTTTCAGCCTCTCCCGATGAGGGTGAAAGGGCAAGAATATTTAGCAGATTGAGAATACCTGTAGTTTTCAGATATGGGCTGAAAGATGCAATAAGCGATGGTGTTTTGCCTGAATTTGACTGGTATGTGCATCCAATATCTATTTCTGGCGAAGAACTAGCAGAATTCGATGAACTTTCTGAAATGATAAGAAAGGGATTTTTTAAGCTGCTTGAAGATGAAGAGACAGACAAGTTTCTAATGAAACTTGGTGAGGAGAAAGAATCCATTACAAATCTAAACGACTTTGTAAGGTTAATTGAGAAGGCAAGATACAATAAAATTGAAATCCCTGAACAATGGAAGAAGCTTGCTCTCCTAATTACTCAAAGAAGATGGCTGATCCATAGATCAGTCCCGAAGATTGAAGAGGCAATTGAAATAGCTAGGGAATATTACCTCCAAGGAAAGAAAGTCATAGTCTTTGCAATGGACATAGAAAGCTGCAATCATATCGCAAAAAGACTATCAGAAGAATTAGATGATATTTTCATCGTTCACTCTGGGATTCCCAATCCATTTGAGGTTCTATCCTCCTTTAAGCGTAGCAGAAATGGAATATTAGTTGGTGCAAAGATGCTGGATGAAGGAATAGACATCCCAGATGCAGAGATTGGCTTGAATGTTGCTGCATCAAAAACCAAAATACAACTCGTCCAAAGGCTTGGCAGGATTCTAAGGAAATATGGAGAAAAAAGACCTATTTTCCACCACTTCGTCGGGGTTCCTACAGAAAGAAACTTTTTAGATTTCGAAGATCCTTTCTGGATGCTTGATGAGATTTCTTGGGTTATGGACACTGCCTTAAATCTTGGCTTTAACGCAAGTGTGATAGAGCAGGAAAAGATTAAAGACATAATAAAACGATCAGAGGTAAAAGTCAGGCAGAGCTATAGCATTAAACCATTCACACTACCGAGCTATGGCGTAATAAAGCTGGACAAGATTCTTTCTCAGTTCAGTGAAGAGACTCTACAGAAATTAATCGAACTGCTCAAAGAACTTCCAGAAGATGAACAAATAACGAACGAGCAGTGGCTTTCAATGCTGAGCAGGTGTCGCGGTGATAGAGATGGGATTTCCAATATAAAGGGACATTGGTGGATTTTAATTTTAGGCGACAGGAATCCAGTTAAAATTAGAAAATTGCTCTACAAAGCGATTCGATAGAGTTTCATATATTTAATTGAACAAATATTTAAATATCCAGTTTGTGTTCAATTAAGATCAATTTGCAGGCAGGTTTGCCT
>QMZD01000175.1 GCA_003662985.1 Archaeoglobales archaeon
AACATCCAATATTATTGAACACGAGTACTCCGAGAGTTTTGAAAGTTTCTCGCATATCCTCTCGAGCATTTGTTCTGGATTTCTCTCATGAACTATCAAATTGCTCACATCGTTAATCGTCCTTAAAAGCCTATTTAGGTTCATCAACTCGGTTATATCCTCGGCTATTGCCATACAGAATCTTCCCTCTGGAAGATGAAGTGGAATGAAACTCGAGTAGAAGTAGTATCCATTGATTTCGTCTATAAAAGAGACATTTTTATTTTCCCTAAGAGCTTCCTTGAGGTATCCAAATCTCGATCTGGCAATCTCCTCAGGAAATAAATCAAAGAAACTCTTTCCAACTGGATTTCTTCCGATAGTTTTTTCCATGACTGGATTGCATTCTACGAAAATACCATATTCATTTACGATTCCAATGAGAACAGGAGAGTGACTGAAAATCTTCTTGTATTTCTCCTCAGACTTCCTTAACTCTGTTATATCAATCAGAGTGCCTATAACGGCTGGCTTTCCACCGATTATTGCTTTCGAGTCATAAACTTCAACATCTTTAACTCCGCCATCTTTCGTGATTATTTTTAAAGTGTAGTTTATCGACTTACTTTCGCCCGAGAGCCTTTTAATTACGTTTTCCTCCACAGTTTTTCTATATTCCGGATGAACGAAATAGAAAACTTTCTTGTTAATCATTTCTTCAGGTTTAAAGCCCCATATCTCCGCAAGCTTGGGATTTACGTATTTGAAAACCCCATTTTGGATCAGGTATACTCCTGCCACCGATCTTTCAACCAAACTCCTGAACTTATCCTCGCTTTCTTTCAGCCTGATCTCCATCTTCTTCCTTTCGGTAATGTCTCTACCAATAATCTGCAGAAGAGATTTTCCATTTTCAAAAATCAGGTTTGCCCTCGCTTCTATCCAAAGTTTTTTGCCGTTGACTTCCATGGGGATTTCAATCCTTCCGAAACTTTCACCCGTCTTAAACCTTCTCTTAACGACATCGATGTATTCTTCACCGACAAATTCGGAGATCTTTTTTCCTATCAACTCTTCTCGCTTAAAACCAGAGATTTCAGCTACCTTCCTGTTGCACTCCCTTATCTTACCCTCTGCATCGAGTATAACTAGTATGTCCTCCACACTATTCCAGAGGTTCCTGAATTTTTCTTCTGAGTTCCTAATCTGAATTTCAAGTTTTTTTCTTCCAGTTATATCAAGAGTGTTGCAAAGGACCGCTCGCTTTCCATTGTAGGTGATTCCAATGGAGTTAACGAGAATCCACCTTTCTCGTCCATCCTTTGTCCTGTACTTCAGCTCAACATTCGTAATTTTCTTTCCTTGAAGGGATTCCGAATAGATGTGATTGGCTAACTCCCCGTACTCCTCTGGCACGAGGTCAACGACTTTCATCCCGAGCAATTCGTCTCTACTATAACCGGTGGTCTCCATCACACGATTTACGTAAACGAACTCTCCATCCTGAATGACGAAAATTCCCTGCAAGGACTCTTCTGATAGGTTCCTGAACATTTCTTCAGACTCTCTCAGCTTTTTCTCCAGCTCCTTATTTTCTGTTATGTCGTTGACTATGCAGAATCCTGCCGGTTTTCCCTTGTAAATTGTGTTGGAGAAAGAGAAAATACCCCACCTAACCTCCCCACTCTTTGTGAGAAATGGGATTTCATACACGGATGGCTCAACCTTCTCCCCTCTCTGTCTTCTTTTTCCCCTCTCCTTAACGATTTCCTTCATATCCGGGTGTACAAGATCCCAGAAGTTCATTTGAAGAAGTTCTTCCTTCCTGAAACCGGTAAGTTCCTCAACTATGGGATTCACGTAGACAAAGCGATCATCTTGGAAAATGAAGATACCAGATATCGAATTTTCTGCAAGAACCCTGAAAACCTGTTCGCTCTCCTCAAGCCTCTTTTTGATTTCTTTCATTTCCGTTATATCGAAAACCGTTCCAAGAATGAGCCGATCACCAAATAAAGCAGGTCTGAATGAGACCCATCTTACACTTCCATCTTTTCTTACAATTCTTGCCTCAAGCTCTAAGGGGACTTCTTTTCCCTCAAGAGCCATCTCCGTGTACTGAGAGATTCTAACTCTGTCATCAGGGTGTAAGAGTTTGAAAGAATCCATGTTTAATAACTCATCCCGTGAATAACCGGTGATTTTCTCAGCCGTTTTGTTTACATAAATAAACCTTCCATCCTTAAATACGTAGATTCCAGCCCTGATGCTATCGAGTATTTGTTGGAAATCGAACTGAGAGTTTAGCTGGGATATTTCCATTAGGCACTATAATTTTTGAGAATATATAACCCTTAAAGAAACTCCAATGATGATGGGGGGATAGATTTAGTCCTCAACACTTTTCAGCCTTATTACAAAAGTGCTTCCCCTAGGTTCGTTATCCTCTACCCAGATTATGCCTCCATATCTTTCAACCACACTTTTGGCAATGTAAAGCCCCAAGCCAGTATGGCCGGTTTCCCCGTATTTGAAGCCCTCCTTGAACACATCTTTCTTAATTTCATCAGGTATGCCCTTCCCGTAATCGGCTATTCTTATCTCGCAGAATCCATTAAGTTTGTCCAGATGCACGTCTACCCTTTCAGTTTTTCCATGAAGTACAGCGTTCCTCACTATGTTGTTTATAACAGAGCTTATAGCATCATCAGCCAATGCTATGCAGCTACCTTCAACCCGGAATTCGATGTTATACCTCCGTTTGATGTCCTCGATAACCTTCCTCACGTCTACTGGTTTGAGTTTTCCCGCAAAGATGACGGATTCAAGTTCCCTCATTTCGTTTATTAGCTGAATGCTCCTTTCCGCAGCTTTAACAGCGTCATCAATATAGCTCTCGTCCTTTGTTATCTTGAAGACTTCAATTGCCCCTAGAATAGTGGTAACATCATTAGTAACGTCATGCCTAAGTATCTTGTTCAGCAATCTCAGTTTTTCTGTGAGATCGATTAATCTGTTTTCCATGTTTTTTCTCTCAGTAATGTCCAGCACAGTCCCCGTAATGTGACTTTCCTCAAGCACTGCACCTATCAGCACGTTAATAACCTTTCCTGATCTGGATACGAGTTCTGTTTCGAAACCAGCCACTTTTCCATCCCTTTTAAGAATGTCCAGCAGCTTTTTTCTATCCTCTTTATTCTTGTAAAGCTGCTCTGCGTTAACTTTCAAAATTTCCTCTTTTGAGTATTCAAGCATTTCAAGAAATGCCCTATTCACAAGAACAATTTCCCCAGTGAGAGTTGTTTTATAAACACCTATCAAGGAATTTTCAATCAGATTTCTATATTCCTCCTCTGATTTCCTTAGTTTTTCCTCTAGAATCTTCATTTTTGTGATGTCAAACCAGTTTCCAAGGATGGCTGGTTTAGCATCGAAGTTTATTTTTGTGATACTCATGAGTACCCATCTTTCCTCTCCTTCTTTCGTTCTGTACTTGAGTTCAGAATTGATTTTCTCTCCCTTTAAAGCCCTTTCGTAGGCTTTAATCGCAGATGATTTGTACTCTTCCGCTACAAGAGAGAATGGATCTATTTTAAGCAGTTCATCCCTTGAATAACCAGTAACAACCTGTACGGTTTTATTGATGTATTTAAACCTTCTATCCTGGATGACAAAAATCCCCGGAAGGGATTCTTCTGCAATCGTTCTGAATCTTTCCTCCGATTCTCTTAGCTTTCTCTCCAGCTCTTTTCTGTATGTTACATCCCGAAATATACCCAAACAACCTTTGAATTTTCCATTCTCTCTTTTACCAGTTACACTTCCTTCAACCTCTATTCTTTTCCCATTTTTTGCAAGAAAAACCGTATCCACCTTTATTTCTTTACCCTCTCTTACCTCCTTCATTACAAATTCACAAAAATCCACTTGATCTTCTGGAAGTATGTCATAAATCGTCAATCTTTCAATTTCTTCCTCTCTGTACCTAAAAACGTTCTTCCATTTTCTATTTACATAGGTGAACTTCTTCCTTTCATCGAGCGAGAAAACTATGTCCTCTGTATTTTCAGCCAGATCCAGTAGCATGTCTAACGGAATATCCCCCATCCAATTCTCCCACCTTTGAAAAATTTTTACTAAAATTGGTTCATGTTGCATTAAATTTTAAGAAATACCTCATGATGAGGAGTCATGATAATGAGCTAGAAAATCACATATAAAATCACATATTTTCTCCCGAATTAACCCCTCAAATATTTGATGAGTTCTTCCCTACCAAGATCAGCTATTCCAAGCTCTTCGAGTGTTCTCCCCTCCTCGAAGAAGTCCCTCCCGCATATGATCGAGCCGAGCTTGATCAAAGACTCGATCACTGGAACTTCAACTCCAAATTCCCTGGCCAACCTCCATGCGGTAACACTTCCAATTGGAATGTCTTCCGTGAAGTACCTATCTTCCACGCTCAATGGCCCTTTTATACCCATTATCGGCGATGCCTCGTAGAAAGGAGCAAGGAAGGACTCATGCATAATCGTATGTTTGTGGTAGAACTGTTCCTTTTTGTACGTTAGAAGCTGAATTCCAATTGAGTCTGCTATCCTGAGAAGCTCATCGTAGTAAGCCTCAATTACACTAACGATAGAAGGACTCATCCCGTGCTTGTAAAGAGACCACTCACCCTTCCCAACTCCCAAAACATCTTCCATCTGCGATACTTCCATTGCACCTACGTTGAGAACAGAGCCCGGAACATGAACGATCGGATTCGGATTCTCCATTCCCACCGCAATCACGGTATCTGCCTGCTCAAGTTTGG
>QMZD01000176.1 GCA_003662985.1 Archaeoglobales archaeon
CGAATCTGTAGGTACGCTAATCTCATGTTCCATCGCATAAACAATTATGCTCCCTTCTCTACCTTCGATGTCACATGAGCCTTCTATTATGCCCTGATTTTCCCCTACTAATTCCATGTATGCTGGCAATATAGCTGAAACTACCCCTGGAACAAGGATTAAAGCTGCAATTAGGATTATTAGGAGTCTTCTACGGATCTTAAAAATTTTAAAATTCAAACTCTTCATAATCGACTCCCTCATTTTTGTTTTTTTAAGTTAAGAATAAATTCCATCTTAATAAATCTATCGTTGAGGTGAATCTAGGACAAAGTCACCTGCTCGCCCTTATAGCTACCCACACTCAATAGTGAGTGGAGCCTAATGTTTGTATAACTGTTTTACCCAGGGGATCCAATTTCAGTTAATCATCACTTTACCATCTCCCATTGAAAGTTTTAAATACACTGCAAAGGACTAAGAACATCATGCCAAAGAAAAAAGAAGAGATTCCACTCCCTGAGGTTAATATTGGAATGGTTGGTCACGTTGATCACGGTAAAACGACTTTGGTTGCCGCTTTAAGTGGTGTCTGGACGGATAGACATAGCGAGGAACTGAAAAGAGGTATTTCGATAAGGCTCGGTTATGCAGATACAACCTTCAGAAAATGCCCCAAAGGTGGAGAATACCTGGTTGAGGAGAAGTGCCCCAAACATGGAGTAAAAACAGAAATTTTAAGGACTGTGAGCTTTGTTGATAGTCCCGGGCATGAGACTCTGATGGCGACAATGCTCTCTGGAGCAGCTCTTATGGATGGTGCAGTGCTTGTAATAGCTGCAAACGAGAAATGCCCTAGACCTCAGACGAAGGAGCATTTGATGGCCCTCGATATAATAGGTGTTGACAAAATCGTAATAGCTCAGAACAAGATCGAGATCGTTTCGAAGGAGAGGGTAATCGAGAATTTTAAAGAGATAAAAGAGTTCATAAAAGGCACCGTCGCAGAAAATGCTCCAATAATCCCGATCTCAGCCCAGCAGAAGGTAAATCTCGATGTTTTGATTGAGGCAATCGAGGAGACTATTCCAACACCCGAGAGGGACCTTCATTCTCCACCTCTCATGTTCGTTGCAAGGAGCTTTGATGTCAACAAACCGGGCTCGCCACCAGAGAAGCTTCTCGGAGGAGTCCTTGGCGGAAGCCTTCTCCGCGGAAAGATCTCAGTCGGAGATGAGATTGAAATTAAACCCGGGCTAAAGGATGAAAGGGGGAACTGGAATCCTATCACATCAGAGGTAGTTGGAATAATGGCCTCCGGAAAAAGCGTTGAGGAGGCAACCCCTGGAGGCTTAGTAGGAATCTCAACAAAGCTTGATCCGAGACTCACAAAGAGCGATGCTCTCGCAGGAAACGTTCTTGGGCTTCCAAGAGAGCTTCCAGAGACTCTTTTAGAGTTCTCGATGGATGTCAAGCTGCTTGAGAGAGTTGTTGGAACTGAAGAGGAACTTCAGGTTGAGAAGATCAAAATGAATGAGCCTTTGATGCTGAGCGTTGGAACTGCGACAACTCTCGGTGTTGTCACATCAACAAGGGATGAGATTGTGGATGTGAAGCTGAAAAGACCGGTTTGTGCAGAAAAAGGATGGAATGTCGCTGTGAGCAGAAGAATAGGCAGCAGATGGAGGCTCATTGGTGCGGGAGTTATCAGATAATCCGTTATTTTCCCTAAGCGAAATGATGGCAAAACCAAAGAAGGCATGTTTTGATACGAATTTCCTAATCTATTCTGTGAAACAGAATATCGATTTTATCGATCAGCTAAGAAAAAGAGGATTCGGTCACTTTCTCATACCAAGCAGCGTTTTAAATGAGCTGGAAACGTTAAGCCAATCCCTGAGAGGAAAAGAGAAACTTGCCGCAAAAATTACGCTGGAAATCGTAAATTCAGAAAGCTTTACCATAGTTGAAACCGATAAAAAGGCTGATGATTCGCTTTTAGAGGTTTGCGAGAAGGAAGGAGCTTTGCTTTTTACCAACGATAGATTGCTTATAAAAAGAGCCAGAAAGAAAGGTGTAGGGGTTGGTTTTATAAGGGGATTTAAAAGGATAGAGTTGTATTAGATTGCCATTTCACTTATTACCCAAGGTTACTTTTGCATGTTTCATTTTTACTGTTCAGTTATCAGAAACAATATCTCCTTTTACTAAAGAGATTCCATAGAAATTCTGCACTTTCTAAGAAACTCCAGTATCTTTTCTCTACTAACTTTTCTGGTTTTTATGAGCTCCTCTATAATACAGGCAAGCTCCTCATCATAGTTTTTCACTTGTTCAGCAATATCGTATTTTGTACCTGGGATAATTCTCTGTCTCAATAGCACTATTCTCGCGCACTGTAATGCGAGGTGTAAGGTTTCTTCCCTTGCTCTTTCTTCATCGCTCCTCAATAAACTATAAATTCTGTCCTGAAGTTTCTCACAGTAACGGATTTTTTCCTGGATTGTTTCTTCCGTAAAAGCGGGCAGCGGTTTTTCATAAAATCTTATGAAGAATTCCTTATCGTAGATTATCTTTCCGTAAGCCAACGCGGAAATTATGAAATCGTCTCCCTTGGTGTACTTTTTCTCAAACTCTGATTTAGTCATTGCAATTATATTCGTGTTTTCAATTAGTGGCACGCGTTTCTTTCCAGTAATTACCAAGAAATCTACATCACCCGTTTCCCTTTCCTTACCAGCGGCGACCGAGCCGACCAATATTATGCTATCTGGGTTCATTTCATAGATGATCTTTTCAGATATCCTGAGTATTCTATCCCTAAAAGAAGAATTAAAAATGAATTTGGCATCGAAAAATGTTTTAATCCTTCTACAAAGCAGATTAGAGAAATCAAGCCTGTATGTTTTCCTTTCCTCCAGCAACAAGTTGAATGCCTTAAATTCACCCAGTAATTTGTATATCCAGTTACGGGACACTCCCGTTTTTGAAGAGAGTTCTCCTACAGGAAAACTGCGAAAAGGTTCCAAACAGAATGTTCTCAGCAATAATGTTTCAGCACTTTGGGCGATCATTTTAATACACCCTTACTTTTAAGGAAGATTTCAACCTCTCTTTTCAGTTCTTCAACCTCTCTCAGATATTTAACTACACTCTTCCTGCTGTAGCTTCTGGGAATCGATGTATATGGATGAAACTCAGCGGCTATTCTGTATTTGGATAATCTCTCAAAAATTCCAGAATAATTTTTCTTTAAAACTCCGATCGCAAAGTATTCTTTCAGCACATAACTCTTTTCTTTGTGGTCTTTAAGATAATATCCATTAATTGCCGTTTTAATCGTATTAACTATGTTTTCAGCAGCTATCCACACGAAATAAAGAGCCTCATCAATTCTATCCTCTTCAAGAAATCTTTTCGCTAATTTAAGCTGATCTCCTATTTTTCCCCAAACCTCCCGAATTTTTCTTTTTACCATTTTAATTCTTTTTACCATTTTAATTCACATTTTGTTAACTTTAATTAACATTTTGTTAATTTAAGTTTATAAAGTTATCTAGCTGATTGATGAAATACCTGTGGCTTTTATATCTGAAAGAAAATTGAGAAAGCTCTTACCTTAAGATAGCTTTTCAGGAAGATAAACATTCAGAGCAAGGTTTAGCGATTTTTATGTCTCTCTTCAAAGGCATTTTTATCCCATTTACTATAATCTCTGAGGATCGCGGTAATGGCAAAAGGGTTATGTTTAACTTCAAAATATTCTTAGCTCTATTTTTGATATTTCTTGGACCATAAAATCTATATCAATTTTACAAAAACTATATTTTGGCAGTGGAATAGTCCCAGTGGTGATACTCAGAACTTTGGGAAACAGTCAAGAAAATTTGGAACGGATCCAATAGTTGGAAGGTTCCGAAGAGGCGATTTATGATGAAGGGGAAAAAATACGTACTCTTTAGTATATTTGTTCTTGCTATCCTCATGAGCGGTTGCCAAGAAACCCCTCCATGCAAGAAGGCTAGTGAACAGATGGGAATTGCCAACCCAGCAGCTGTTTACTGCAAAGCACTCGGATACGACTATGAAATAATTAAAACCGAGAAAGGGGAGAAAGGAGTGTGTAAGTTCCCTGATGGAAGCAAATGCGATGAATGGGATTTTTTTAATGGCGTGTGTGGGCAGAAATGGAGCTACTGCGAAAAAACTGGCGGTAAGGTTGTAGTGGACAAAAATTGTTCAATCTCTCAAACCTGTGCCGTCTGCATACTACCGAACGGTAAAAGATGTCCTGAGTGGGATTACTGTAATGGTCGTTATCCTTAACAATCTTTTGAGTTTTTTATTGTCGGTTCAGGTAATCCATCAGTTTCAAGCACGTCTAGCAGCAATTTGCAAATGTAGTTCATAATACTGGTTCCCATTTTTTAACGGAGAGTTATGCCTGTGAAGGGCTTTACGTTTTAATGCGGGGAGCGGGTCACATCTTGACGATTCACTTTCTAAAAACAGGAAACTTTGTATATACTAATCCACACTTAGCCCTTGCTATCAGCAAATGGCATAATGACCCCATTTGATAACCCGATAGAAATTCCAGTAGTCTTCCATGACGGTGTCAAAATAACAAAAAATAAATAAAGAAGATACAAATTATGCAACCAACACTAACCCAACTAATAGAGGAAATAAAAGCTACAAAAGTCTTTCGTCGCAACAAAAAAGATGTTGAACTAAAAATACTTGCAGCACTATTATATTTCTTTGGCTTGTCTTTGAG
>QMZD01000177.1 GCA_003662985.1 Archaeoglobales archaeon
CCGGTTCTGTTTATCGAGAAGTCAAACGTCCTTTCCCACTGCGGCGTCCAGTTGCCCTCGATGTTAACGCTCGTATGATTGAGGGTTACGCTGAACGAATCTATGAAGAACATGTGATGGATGGCCGTGGTGTTGTTCTCGAACGTTGCATTTACGAGCCACACTTCGACGCTGTAGTTCACGGTTCTGTACTCATGGTTCGCGATTCCGATGATGATCGAAGCCATCTCGCCTTTTTTTAGCTCCCTCGGGTATCCCTCTGCTTTCCCCGAAGGACCGAGGATGTAGAACTCCGTGAACCTCTCCCCCTGCTTTGGCGTTGCGATGACGTAGGCGAGGGTAATCAGGACGGCGATAATCGATATCGCGAGAATTACAGTCAAAACCTTGTCCAGCCTGTTCATCTCTTTCCAGCCCAGATCAAAGTGCAGTTCAGGATAGAATACCTTCTTTCCTTTACCTTCCGCTCTTATTCTTCTCTCGATGGCCAAAAGGGAGAAAAGGATTATGAAGGCCGAGAGGGAGTAAAGGATGGGGTTGAGCCTTATGCCGAAGGGTGTGTAGTTCAGTCCCAGGCCTATCAGCGGTGATATCGCTATGCTCATGCCAAAAGAAAGGGCTATTCTTTCTATCTCATCCAGATCTTCTTTGTACGGGAAAAGGAAGGATATTAAAGAGTATCCAGGAAAAAAGAGGATGAAAGGCAGGCCGATTATCTTTCTGAGGACGCTTTCGGGCAGGTATTTTATGATAACTATCAGGAGAATGCAGAGGAGGATTATCGCTACATGATCCCAGATCATTCTTAATTTTGCATACTTCTCTGTCTCTCTGTCCTTCTTTCCCCAAACCACACTTTTAAAGAGGTATTTTGTTATAAAAAATTTATTCAATTTCTATTTTATTAAATCAGGTAATAAAATAATTTTACAGTTGTATCCTAATGATCATAATGTACTATTGTCTGTATTTCCAAAAAATTTATTACTGATTGTTTATTTTCTTATAATGAATGTCAGTATCTTCTAAAGAACTGCGTTCTAATGTCATGGGAATTATAGCGCTAATACCTGCATATAATGAAGAACTTACCATAGGGAGTATAGTTTTAAAGACAAAAAGTTATGTTGATAAGGTTATTGTGGTGGATGATGGCTCCACCGATAGAACATCTGAGATAGCTGAAAAAGCTGGAGCTGAGGTCATAAGGATTGAAAAGAACATTGGAAAGGCCAATGCCATTCGTTTAGGCTTTGAAAAGATTAGAGAAGAGGGATGGGGGGTGGTAGTGCTTCTTGACGCTGACGGCCAGCACGATCCGGATGAGATACCGAACCTCGTGTTGCCGGTTTTGGAGAACAGGGCCGATGTCGTCGTAGGCTCGAGATTCCTCAACGGAAATTTGAACGTTCCAAGATACAGGATACTTGGACAGAAGATTCTCAACCTTCTGACGAATGCGGGAGCGAAGAGTAAGTTCAGCGATACCCAGTCGGGCTACAGGGTTCTGAACTACAAGGCCCTTGAAAGGCTCGATCTAACTGTAACTGCCGGCTACAATCTGGAGTCGGATATGCTGCTGCATCTTGGCTCCAACGGTGTGAGAATAACCGAGCTCCCGATTTCCGTTAGATACGATGTGCCGAAGAGGCACAAGAGCAATCCCTTTGTCCATGGGTTCAGCGTTGCGGCAAACCTCCTAAACCAGCTCAGCTTCAGAAATCCGATCTTCCTTTTCTCTCTGCCCGGAGTGGTGTTTCTGGTTATAGCTGCCGGTTTCTGGGTGTGGGCTCTGGGCACCTACAGCTCTTCGGACTCTCTACCTTTTGGCCCAACGATGGCTGCCGGCATTCTATCGATAATAGGAAGTTTGAGTTTCGTAACCGGGTTGATTCTGAACACGTTGGTTCAGATTTTAAAGAGAGCTAAAGAATTTTGATATCATCACCTAGTATTTACCAAAAGATTAAAAACAGAAAATCCGGGGGGTTGTTATGTGCTTGCACGATTCAAGGCAGAAAGACTGGCTGCCCTCCTGCAATAGCATCCTCAAGCTCCATCCTTACTGTTCTAAGTGTGGTTACGTCAGGAACATCTCCTCGGATAGGGGGAAAGAAACAGGCTACTTCGCCAACATCCTCGGGATTATGAAGAGGGATATGGAGAGGAGGGGTTATAAGATTTCTCAGGTTCAGATCAGGCTTATCATGCGTGAATTCGAGAAAAGAAGGCTGAACGATACTTATTCAACACCTTTTTCCCTCCAGATCAGGGAGTTTGTTGATATCGTCAGGAAATTCGTGCCTGTGTCTGAGGATAGACTGAAAGCTTATCTGCACTAAGCCCGGCTAAAGCTGAACTGATCGGTGATGGGAGGCTGGCCGGGGTAGCTGTAGCTGGAAACCTCGGCATCAAGGGGTTGAAGTTGATAGAAAAGGGAATTCGCGGGTTGTTCCATCCCTATGGTTTCATCTTCGCAGGTAGGAAGTAAAGAGCGAGGTATGGAGTAAATCGATGAACCGATCGGTGGCTTTATGTTAAACGCGAAAAATTTTAAAATGTCTCCGGAGAAGTATCTGGAGAGGATGGCAAGCGAAAAACCTTGGAGAGTCTTAATCTAGGCTTTGATTTTTGAAGCTTGGGTGATAGCCTTGCTCGAAATTGAGGTGTGGGAGATAAGGGGAAAATGCCCAGTATTCAAGAAGGGGGACAAGATAATCATCGATCAGCCAAAAATCGTGCTGGAGAAGACGGATGCGATCTGCATTCATGCCCTGCCTTCTCTGTTGCACTACGCGATCGCTTTGAACAAAGGTGTGGATCCGGTGGAGCTTGGCTTGTCGAAGGATTCTGAATTCGCTTACATCCAGTGCGTGGATCCAGGAGAGCCTTACACGGAAGGAGGAACCGTCATTTTTAGATGCAAGAGGATTTAGTTTACAAAGTTCAACATCGAATTTGGCAGAAGCCTGAAAATTTCCATCGTTTTAGGCAATGGCAAAATAATCAAGATGTCTCCTATAATAGGAGCGTTTGGGGTTAGAGCTGGATCTGGATTACTTTGTTTTGCATACAGGGCAGCTCGTATGAGATGGATTGGGTTTTTTGAAGAATTAGAGTTGCCTGAAGCAAATTATAATCTGGATGTTGACTCTGGAACCCATGCTGAACAAAGCGGTAAAATCATGGAGTTGAGTAACTTCTAATAAAGGAAAAGCCAAATTCTGGTTGAAGAGTTGAAAAGAGTGAAAAGAAATTTTGGCCATCTTTCATCGGGAAGTTTTATTAAGCTAAAAGTTGGAAATGAGGATAGGTGGGCAGATGAGGAGTATAGAGTATGTTATAGAGTATATACAGGATGTTCCGGAGAAACTCGGTTACAGAAAAGATGATTCGTGTAATGCAATAAACATGTTCCTTGCTGCAAATAAGGGGCTTAAGGAGCTTAGAGAGAAAATTACATTTAGTCAATGAGGTGGTTACCCTGAACACCATGTCTGCAACCTTAATATCCTCGCTGAAGGAATATCTCAATTCTCGTAAGAGAATACTTGAATCGCTGATTAGGGAGTTTGAGACAAGATACGGTAGTTTGGATAAGTTAAGAGAAAAAATAGAAATAGAAGGAGTTCCCGTGGACGATCACACGATCTGGGAAGAGCTAATAATGTGGGAAAATCTTGACACAGAATTGAGAAAGATTAACGACATCCTTAAGGGGTTAAAAACTTGTTAGACAAGATAATTAACATTCTTGAATCCCGATCGACCATAAAGAAAGTATTATTTTTTGAGAATACTAAAATCAGGGCAGAATACAGCGATAACCTTTTCATCGACATCTACTACAATCCGGATAACAACCGATACGATGCTTCTCTAATTTTTGATAATGAGAGGGTATTGGGATGGGATAATGCGCCGCATCATTACAAAGTCTAAAAATAGATCGTTTGGATTTGATCTTCAAATTGTTTGATAAGTTGTTCATAACAGTGGAAGTATACGAAGAACTGAGCAGGAGTAGGATCCTGGTTAAACCTCTGGCCAAAAGCCTGAAAAAGGGAAGCATCGAAATAATGGAATCTTCAGACTTTGCAAATTTACAGGAAAAGTATCCTGAACTTGGGGTTGGTGAGTTGAGTGTAATAGCTTCAGCCGGGAATAAGATAGCTTTGTTAGTTTCCACGATATCAGGATTCATTCGGAAGGTATATTAAGTAAAAAAAGAATGATTCCATGGTGTGTTAGAGATGACAATCGATGTCAGACTTCCAAAAGAAGTGGAATTAACGATTAAGAAAGATAAAACTCTCGAGGATATAATCCGAAGAAAGATAGAACATGAGATATCCAAGGAGATAAAAGAAGGGTTGTTTCTCTCAATGCTCTTTGATGAACTTCTTGAGGAGAGCAAGCTGTCAGATAAAGATGTTGACATTATAGATCGAAAAGTAAAGGAAGGGATAGTGGAGAGACTTGGATGGAAATAGTCGTTGATACAAATATAATAATCTCGGCATTGCTTAGAGAAGGATTAACAAGAAGGATTATTTTTCTGGCTCCATTTGAAATGTATACGGTTCCATTTGCAAAATCAGAAATAAAGAAACATAGAAATGAGTTGCTTGATAAATCCGGCGACGGAATTATTGTAAAGTATAATTCTAAGGGAGTGGTTGTTGGAATTGAGATTCTTTTTCTGTCAAAGCAAAAGGCAGTGCTGGATGTGGTACCTGAGGAAATA
>QMZD01000178.1 GCA_003662985.1 Archaeoglobales archaeon
ATATGAACGTTTTTTCTTATTTCACATTGGTATACCAAACCAAACATCATTTCTCGCCCAGTTTTATCTCCGCTAGTTATTGTCCTTGGATAGCTGTGCCCGCCTAATTGTCTCTGGTAATACTTGCTGTCGGATCTATCAAATGCACATCCCCATTTCTCAAGTTCCATTACCCTTTCTGGAGCTTCTTTACACAATATCTCCACAAGCCTCTGATTGTTCAAAAGACCTCCACCAATTAATGTGTCCATAAAATGGACTCTCCAATTATCTCTGTTATCAGCGTGACCGAAAGGAACGGCAAGACCGCCTAAAGCTATAGGAGTACAACCCGTTTTACCAAAAGAACCTTTCATTACTAAATGGACTGAGTCAACATATTTGCTTGCCTCTATTGCTGCCCTTGCACCAGATCCACCACCTCCAATTACCAAAACGTCAGTTTTGACTCTTTTTATTTTTACATCAATCAAAGTGTCACCTCCTCAGTAAAGTGATGAATATTCAAAATTTCTCGGAATTCCTAACATCTCGTATGCTTTTATTTTATTCTTCTCAACTGCATCCTCAACCTTCTCAAAATACGAATCGCCATACGAGTCCACATCCACCATAAATGGTCCGAAATCTCTAACGCGTAATACCCACGGGGCCTCAATCAATCCAATTTTTTCTATCCAATGCACTTCAACGACCTCAATAACTGAGTCCACAAGTTTTTGCGGATAGACACCAATCGGACAAGCGTGAAAACAGTTGTACTCCTTCATAACAGCTCTGCTCTTCTCTCCAACCGTGCCTTTACCTACAATCGCCTTCAATCCCCATCTCTTTATTGTCTCGGGGATCCATTTCTCGAATCGAATGCTTGTCGTTGGTGACATGGATACTGGCGTCCATTTTTCATTCTTTTTCACCATAATTGGACCCATATGGATCAGCACATTTCGCTTCTCAGTTGAAAAAGGCATCTCAAACCCCTCGTCAATTATCTTCTTTTGTAACAATGACCTACATGTCCAAACTTCTCCATTAAAGTAAACAACATCCCCTGCTTTCACTTTTCTAACATCCTCATCTGTTAGAGGTGTATTTAGGTTAATCAAATCCATATAATCCCTCCTATCCAAACCAATTAGGATCATCTAAAAACTCAAATTCACTTTCCCTTATTCTAACAGTCGCACGTCTCGCAATGGCACAATTTGCGTTAATCGCCACTGGCAATCCGGCTGTATGGACATAGGCGTACTCAATATGAACTGAGAATACCGAAGTGCTTCCACCTATCCCCATTGGCCCTATTCCAAGCTCATTTATTGCTCTTTTGAGCTCGATTTCTAATTTTGCAATTTCTTCGTCACGATTGTGACTTCCAATGGGTCTGAGAACTGCAGCTTCTTTCGCTAGATTCATGCATATATCAGATGTTCCACCAATACCCACCCCAACTATACTTGGAGGGCATATCTTTCCAGCACTCGCTGCTTGGATGTATGCGTCTATCACAAATTTTTTGATGCCAGCAGGAATGTCAGAAGGGGCTAAAACCCTATATCGCGTACCTCCAAATAGCTCTGAACCCCCACCTTTGGGTACAAAAGTTATCTCCAAACTTTCACCGGGGAAAAATTTGTATGTGAAATGTGGTATATGATCTCCAATATTGTCTCCTTTTCCAATCCTTGTGATTGGGTGAACCATTGTAGGCCTTAGATACCCTTTCTGAGTGCACTCCTTTACTTTCTCTTTAGCAACTCTTTCAAGTTCCAGTAAACCCCCTTCAATTTTAGCATTCGTACCGATTTTGATAAAAAAGAGGGGCCATCCAGTATCAGGACATAGAAGACCTCCTTTTTCTCTCGCTTGCTTACAACTTTCGAAAGTGGAAATCAAACTTTCTGCTGCTAGTTGAGACTTTTCGTTTTCAATGGCTTTTTCAAAGGCATGCGCAACGTCTGAAGGCAATTCTGAGGCTGCCTTTATTATGGTACTACGTATAGCCTCTCCTAATATTTCCAAAGAAATCATTTCATCCCCTCTTTGAGATGGAGTCTGCCATAGAAAGGATATCTTTGGCTTGCACATAGGTAGCGTAATCTATCATTCTACCGCCAAGCGTTGTTACACCAAGACCACTTGCTTTCGCCTCCTCGTAGACCTTCACAACTTCTTGGGCATACTCAATGTCTTTTTCACTCGGTGAAAACACCTCATTTACAATATCTATCTGGTTCGGGTGTATTATCAGCTTCCCGTCAAAACCTAACTGCCACACCATCTTAGATTCACGCAAGAGTCCTTCTCTATCGGTTAACAATCCAAAAAATGGAGTGTCTATAGCTTTAATTCCTGCTGCCTTTGCAGCGTTTACTATCGCCGCTCTAGCAAAAAGCAATTCCATCTGGTTTTCGGAAAATCTGAAATAGCTACGACCTAACATTCTGTAGTAATCTCCCGCACCAAATGCAATTGCGACATTTCGATTACTAGCACTCGCGATTTCGTGGGCATTTATAACGCCTTTGGGAGACTCAATGAGCGGGATAATCTTTATATTTTTCTGTATATTTCTTTCCTTTTCGAGCATCGAGAGTTTCTCATCCAACTTGACAATATCGTTTTCACTTTCAGACTTAGGCAACATTATTCCTGTGAGGCCATCATCCACAATGGCATTTAAGTCATCATCCGTAAAACCCGTGTCAAAACTGTTCACTCTGACAAATACACTCTGCCATTCTGGTCTTTCAATTTTTACTGCATCCCTAACAAATATCCTTGCTGTCTCTTTTTCATCGATGGGCACCGCATCTTCCATATCGTAAATTATTCCGTCTGAATTGAGTTCTGGTGTTTTGATGATAGCCCTATAGTTATTGCCAGGTACAAAAAGCAATGACCGAAGTACATTCATCGTTCCACCCCCAGTATTTCAACAACCTTTCGAGCGATATCTTGAGGTTTGTCAACAACATAAACTCCAGCATCCTCCAAAGCTTTTCTTTTGCTCTTATAACTGCCGCGACCTCCCTCCACAATCGCACTTGCGTGTGAGAACCTTATTCCAGATGGTAAGGTTGCTCCAGCTATGTAAGCAACGATCGGTTTTGTTACTTGACCTTGCTGAATTAATTCAGCTGCCTCCTGTTCAGCAACACCACCAATTTCTCCAAATATGGCAATGGCCTTCGTCTCATCATCGTTTTCACAGAGGATGAGGTATTCAGAGAGTGTCGTACCGAGAATAGGCTCCGTTCCTATGTGAACTGCTGTAGTCACTCCTAACCCTTCCCGGGCTATGCTCCAAGAGACTGTGGTTGTCTGTCCGCCACTCCTCGATAGCACTGCTACCTCCCCTGGTTTGAACGCTTCTCTTGCCGCCTCATCTGCACCACCCAGCCATCCCGCAACAGCTTTGCCAGGACTTATGACTCCAGCCGATCCTGGCCCTACAACCATACTCCCCTTCTTTTTTGCAAGAGATATTATCACTAAAGAATCGTGTAATGGCACCCTTTCTACGGGCATTATTATCTTTTTAATTCCAGCATTAATTGATTCAACTGCAGCACTCTTTACCTGTGGTCCTGGAACAAAGGTCACAGCAGCATCAATCTCTCCAACATCATCCAAGGCTTCCGAAACGTTATTGTATACCGGAATGCCCCAAACTTCTTCGCCACCCCTACCAGGGGTAACCCCTGCAACTACTTTAGTACCATATTCAATCATAAATCTGGCCCTAGCACTTCCTTCTCTTCCTGTAATTCCTTGGATCAGTATTTTCGTATCCTCATCGATTATGATGGCCATGCTAACCCCTCCTAAATTTTTCGAGTTCTTCAAACGGTAGAACCACTTTAACAGCACCGTAAGGGCAATGTAGCTCGCATGCAAGACATTCATTGTCTCTTCTTTTTACCTCCTCTGGAGGGACGATGATTACGGGCGATCCATTTCTAATTCGTAAAATGTTCCTGCCATAGATACTACAAGCCTTTACACAGTCAAAAGATTCGCAAGTTTTACATTTATTGTGATCTATAAAAACGGTACCAGTTCTTATTTCGAATTCATACATTTTTATCACCTCTCTTTCCGGTATTCTTCGACGAGAGTCGCCATTTTCTCGGCTATGAGATCAGTATCGTAAATATGCTCCCTTCCATAAAGTTCAAGACGTATGGGCAAATCTTTAAGCCCGTCTCTAAGTATTTCATGGGATTCTTTTTCCTTGTTTCCAGCGAGAAGTATTACCACCGGAAATCCCGGCCTATCTGTCAGTTCTTCCCTAAAAGCTTTAACAATTGCATGAGCATGGTGCCATTGCTCCTGAGATGCAAAAACAGCGCCCATTAAAGCGTAGCCTTCTATCCCAGGTTGTGAGAGAATTACTTTGATAAGTCGGTAAATCTTGCTTGCTGGAGGATTCCCGCTTGTATCTGCATAGTTTGCTATTTTCAATCCTTTGCGAAGCAGAGCATCTGCAGCAAGCATCGAAGCCCCACCACCGATTCCATGAAAAGCTACATACCCTTTCCCTTTATCCTCTGGTTCTTCTACTTGTATTTGTACAAAGTATGCAGTCCCTCTGTAGTCGTTTTCCTCAATCTTCCACGCTATCTTCTCAAGTTCAGTTGGGGGTCTTTGCATATCTCTCGGGACTTCAAACTTGAATTCCGGGTGCTTAAAAACAGAAGAATCATCTACCGTAATTTTGCAGTCAGCAGCTATTAG
>QMZD01000179.1 GCA_003662985.1 Archaeoglobales archaeon
CCACAGATCTGATTCTGTGCCCCCAATCCTTTCTTCGCAAAAGCCTCGAAAACAACGCCCGTATAGTAATCCAATCCCCTGACTATGCTGAAGTCGAGGTTATATTCTATCCCGAGCTTCTCAAGCCCCTTACAGAGGTTTTCTAAGTGGGAGAAATCGAAATCGGGGATTATCTCTTTTGCAGAGTCGATAACTTCCATTCCACCTTTAAGCCCGATGAGATCTCTAACAAGCTCTAGATACTCTTCAAGCCCCTCCGAACTTAAATATCTTTCAAGTCCTTCGATGTCATTTTTATCGATCATCCTCGTAATTTTGCGGTATCTCGCTTCCTCAACATCTTCAAGCAGCTTTCTCAGCAAGCCCACATGCCCGATGTTCAGGGTGAAGTCGAGATTCAGATTCTTCATTATATTATACGCAAGAACGATAACCTCGAGGTCTGCAAGATGGGAGTCTGAGCCTATTAACTCAACTCCAAACTGCCAGAATTCTCTGTATCTCCCTTTTTGGGGGTTCTCATATCTGAAGCAGTTGGAGAAGTAGTAAAACCTCAAAGGCCTGGGCATAACCGAGCATTCATTAACGAACATCCTCATTACCGGAGCGGTTAACTCCGGTCTCAAAGCTAAATCCCTTCCACCTTTGTCTTTGAATGCATAGATCTCCTGAACGATCTCCTCTCCGCTTTTTATCGTGAAGAGGTTCAGATGTTCAAAAGTGGGTGTATTGATTTCTCTGTAGCCGTAACTCTCCGCAGTTTTCCTCATTACTCTCTCAATCGCTCTCCTCTTCTCCATCTCATCCGGCAGGAAATCCCTTGTCCCCCTTGGTTTCTCGATTTTCGACACCTTCGATCACGCTCCTATGCTGGGAATGACATCGAATCCCCTACTCTTCAGCCTCTCCGATTGCTTTTAAATATTCCCTTAACATCTTCGGGAACTTCGAAGCTTCGACATATCTCAAACCAAGCTTCTCCGCCCACTTCCTTATCCCTGCATCACTGCTCACAACCCCAGCCTCCAGCTCCTTTGCCAGAAGTAGAACGTCGATGTCGGGCTCACTGTCAAGGATTCCACCTCTCAATGCGATTCTGTATCTCTCCCTGAACCTGCTTACGAGCTGCCCAACCTCATTCTCAATCCCTTTCCTGTTCTCCTCTGAATTGCAAAGCTTTGATGTTATTACTGAACTCTCCCAGAGGAATTCTTCTGCCAGCTTCTTACCCTGATTTATCTTCTGCCTCATCGTCAGAACGTATTCGTAGAAGATGGCTGCAGGAATCTTAACTTCATATCGATTTGGTGTTTTTTTTACGAGCCACGTATCTATTTTCGAAAAAACGTCCTCTTCACAGTTATATCTCTTCAGAAAACTCGTTAGCTCGGAATATACCGTTGGATAAGGGATGTAGCAGCTTATATCGAGCTTGAGTCTCGCTTTGGCTATGTAATTGAGCAGCTTATTGGCTGATTCGCAGATGGTTGATAAGCCCTCGGCATCTCTCATTCCCGTATCGGTGAGGGCTGTGGTGTCAAGAACGAATCTCTGTTTCATAATAATCCAACGGGAGGATTTTACTTTAATCTTTCTGAAATTTTGATGTTTTCGATTTTACCTCGTTATCCAAGCAAATTTAATTTACCAAATTTTGAAGATAACCTAAGTAAGCGAGGTAATCGGAATGATCAAAGTAATCGGGATAGCATATCAAATGAGGGATTGCATTAGGAATACATCGCCACTGCTGAGGAAAGCTGGAGGCTGCGAAATATCTTTTTGAGTGGGGATTTTACAACGATGCGGTGAGTAGGGCTTATTACCGCGTACCAGCAAAAGCTCGAGAATTCTCCACAATTCTATTCTTTTGATTTATTCTTTCTGATTTACGATTTTCTTGCTCTTCTTACGGCTTCAACAAAAACCTCTTCCCTCAATCTGAAGCCGTGTTCTATCATCTTGTTGAGAATCTCTAAAAATCCATCTAAATCTATTTTTTCCTTCTGTAAAGCCTTGAATAAAACAAGAATGGTTCCTCTGGGTTTTAAACCAAGTAATTTTGCTGCAACTCTTGCCGGAGCCTCATCAACGAGCACCTCTTCAACACCAAGCTTTTTGGCAAGTGAAAGAACGGCCTTCTCACCGGAATGAAGTTCAACCGGCACATTTACAAGCTCCGTCTTCAAAACTTTTATCCAGCCGTCATTGATTGCTTTTTCAACCTCAAAAGCATCGAGTTTTTTCATCGCCTTTCCCCTGTCCATAACCTCGATTTTAACCTCTTCAGGAATGAGAACCTCACCAAAAATTCTCAGTAAATCCAGCTTACCAACCTTTGCGAGGTAAATCAGAGGTGTTGCGTTGGAAACAATCATAGTTGATCATACTCGAGATAGTTACCCCAGGTTATCTCTACAGGCTATCCCTGTGGCTTATCTGCCAAATCCTCTTTCAAATCATCAAGGGTGTATGGAATGTGTATCTCCCTTTTTCTAATTTCGTTAAAGATCTCCCAGAGCGACAGGCCACATTCTTCAGCAGCTCGCCATAAAGTTATCTTACCCTCCTCATAGTCTTTTAAACTCCTCTCGATCAGCCACTCCTTTACAGCCTTATTCAGAAATCTTCTCATGACCGTGGATCTGTCCATCCCCTCCTTTTTTGCGATCTCATCGATGAGCCTTGCAAGTTCATCATCCACCCTCGTTGTCAACGTTACCGGCATGTATTAAATTTATTCATTTTAATATTTAAATATGCCTCTACCACAAGTTCGAGGCAATTTCCATTTATTGGATGGAGATACACCCTTTCTGGAGAAGGCCGAATTTAAAACTAAACTCAGCCAAAGTATTGCCTGAGAATAAAATTTATTACCAAATTTTAATTCAAATTAGAATTCAAAATTTCACATGGACGAAAATGTGATCTCTGTGGAAAGGATCGAGTTTTCCATGCTTAAGTATCGAAAAATTCTCCTCAAGCTCGGAAAGCACGCGATTGAAAACCCCCGAAGGTTCGGCAACAGAGTCTATGCTTCTGGCTTTTACCATGATTAATCCCTCTCCTCCGTTCTTCAAAAAGAACTCAGCGTTTTTAGCAAAGATTTCGTTCTGATTTTTCTGTGCTATATCCTGGTAGATAAAATCCACTTTCTCAACAATTCCAGCATACTCTTCGGGCTTGGATGCATCCTTTAACAAAGGAATTATGTTCCTTCTTTCCAGAGCAAGCTCCAGAAACTTTTTAAAGGGTCTTGCAGAGTACTCTACCGCGTAGATGTAACCCCTCTCGACGATATCTGAGAGATGACTCACAGTCGTGCCGCTGGCAGCCCCCAAATACAACATCTTGATTTCTGGCCTGAAATCAATCGTATATCCATTTAAAATCATTGCAGCCAACTTTGACCGATAGGGAATCCATTCTCTGAAGTCTGAAAACTTTCTTTCCCCGTAATGCGGCTTAAACCTGCTCTTGGTGACCAAGAACTCTCTGTTTTCATATTTAACAAGAAAAACATTGTGGGTTATTTGCTTCAGAATCTCCACATCCATCGTGTTGACCTCCCTTCAGGATTTGATTCCTCATTTTCGGGATTTCGCCTTTGACGTTTTGGATGTTTTAGATGTCTCTCTGAGTTCCTCATACTTCCTTTTCACCGATTCAAAGAGCTCCTCTTTAAGCTCTCCACTGTAATAATCGATTCTCGCAGCAATTGCAAGCTTTGACGCAAGGAATCTCGCCATCTTTCCTCTAAGCGATTTGGGGAGAGTCCTTATGAAGGGATGCTGGAATATTATCCCATGCTTAGGCGTTTTGGCTTTTTTACCCTTTTTCATCCGAGACATCGCCTTGAACAGGCTTTTTTCAGCCCCCAAAATCTGAATCGTGCTCGCTGGTAGACTTGAAAGCTTCTTCAAACTTCCTGCTTTTTCTATGAGTCTCGCTGCAATTATACCGCCGACGATCTCACTCATATTTGGCATGAGCTTCGCTATCTGTGAGTTTATCTCATCCTCAATATCCCGTCTCAGTTTTTTAAGATCTCTAACAATTCTCCTGAAATTCTCCGTATTTTCGTCGATCTTTATCTCTTCCAGATCCCTGATCTTCTCGGAAAATAGGTTTATGCCAAGATCTATCTCATCAAGTGCCTTCAGAAGCGAGATAAGATATCTTTCAGATCCTTTAAGCTCCTTCTCAACTTCCTTCTCTGCAACCTGAATTGCTGTTCTCCTGAGCGAGAAGTAATAATCCTCTTCCGATTTGAAAACTCTAATTCCTACCTCTTTTAAAGAAAATGGAAGCTTACCAAGTTTTTCACTTTTACTTTCCTCAAAGGATTGCACAAGATCGTCACATTTTCTTACCTCAAATTCAGAATCCTTTTCATAGATCTTACCAAACCACACCTTGTATTCCGACATATATTCCGGCATAAAGCAAGCATTCCCAATTTTGGTTATTTCATGGATTTTGTTGGTGATGAGAATTAATCCACCTCTTCAACTTTAGCCCCTTGATTGTTGGCTTTAGTGATTATCGTTTCGCATTCAAATCCCTTCTCTCTAAAAGCCGAGCTAAGATCCCTCGAAACGGCACTAGAATTCGTATCGGTTATCGCATAAACTGAGGGGCCAGTTGAACTCATACCAACTGCAGCTCTATCTTTAACACTGTCGATGACACTCCAAATGAGATCTCCATATTGCTCAAC
>QMZD01000180.1 GCA_003662985.1 Archaeoglobales archaeon
AGCGCTTATCGTGTCCACTCCAAGATCGTTTGCGAGGTAATTAATCTCTATCAACGACTTTAGATCATCTATAAGCTGAAGGGAACCGAAGGTGGCTAAGGTCTCATATTCAGGGCCGTGAATCGTCTTTCCATTTATCTCAACAACTCTGCCACATCTTATTCTGCATCCGAAGCATCCGTCATTTCCCTTCAAAAAGGTTGAGGCCATCTTTGAGCCGGAAATTTCGGATGCCTTCTCAAATGTTCCCTGAATGAAGTATTTTACTGGCAAATCGCCGAACATCTCCGAAGTCTCTACATAGCCACCTGTTCCGAGCTCTTTAAACATGTTGCAAGTGAAATTCTTGTCTATTCTCTCTCTAAGGGCCTTTACTTCATTTTCAAACTCTTTGGGGTTTGCAATCTCAATTTCGCGGGAGTCATAGATCACAGCGATCCCTTTCAGCTTTTTAGATCCCATTACAGCCCCCATTCCAGTTCTTCCGGCGTGTCTCGAGTTATCAACCTGAATACAGGCGTACTTCACGAGGTTTTCTCCGGCTGGCCCTATAACGGCTGTCGACACCCTCTCTCCAACTTCCTTTTCGATGATGTCTTGGGCTTCATAACATCCTCTGCCCCAGATTCCTTCTGCATCCTTTATCTCAACACCATTTGGATCTACGAGGAGATAAACGGGAGCATCGGATGATCCTTCTATTATCAGTCCATCCCATTTTGCAAATTTCAGAAATGCTGCAAGCTTACCTCCAGCATTTGATTCTCCCCATATGCCGGTCAGTGGGGATTTAGCACAGAATTCCGCTCTACTCGTTGAAGGGGCTGAAGTACCCGTAAGAGGCCCATTGAAGATCGCCAGGACATTATCTTTAGACAAAGCATCAACGCCAAATACGCCACATCTATAGAGGAAATAGGCTGCGAGACCACTACCACCTACATATTTCTCTGCCAGATCTTTTTCGAGCTTTACAATCTCAGAGGATTTATCACTGAGATTTACCCTCAGAATTCTTCCAGCGTATGCATACATCCAAAACACCCCCTCATCAATTCAAAAATCGATCTCCTTCCCTTCGAAAGCGTATATGAAAAGCCTCTCAAAATCCTCCTCAGATGGGATGTCGATAAGCGTTAGAACCGTGTTATCGGTGCTTGCGTTGTAAACGAGTTTGTCGAGATTATCGTAGAACTCTTTTTCTCCAATTCCATACTCCTTGAAGATCTCTCTGAGAGTGTCGGGAACATTTAGCGAGGCAAGAAGAGATCTTATTCTCTTTACAAGTTCATCCACTGCTTGCTCCCCCTTAGCTTGAATCCCGAGGTGATAGGCAAGCTCCTCATAGTATTCCATCGCAAATCTCGAGTAGTACTTCGTTGTGTAAGGCAGGGATATTCCGCATGCAAATCCATGGGGTATGTGGAAAACTCCGCCTATCGAATGACCAAGGGAATGGGATAAGCCAGCCTGAGAACTTCCAATTGCAAGCCCAGCAAGCGTTGCGGCATTATGCACTTTTTCAACAGCTTCTCTATCGTTCCTATCTTTACATGCCCTTGGAAGGTAGTTGAAAAGGAGCTTGCAAGCTTGGATGCAAAGTCCATCGGCAAAATCGTTCTTCCATGCTGAAACATAGGCATCGATCGCATGCGACAGAGCATCCAAGCCTGTAAAGGCTGCTACTCTTTCAGGTAACTCTTTTACCATCTCTGGGTCGATTATCGCATAATCTGCCATTATCCTGGGGTGGACTGAGGCTATTTTCCTGTACTCATCCTTTTTGGTGAGAACTATTGCATTCGAACCCTCACTACCACTTCCACTCGCAGTAGGAATCAGAATCAGTTTAATTCCCTTCTCTTCAACATCAGTCCAAGGGGAAATCTCTTCTGGATCAAGATCAGGATTTTCGTAGATAATTCTTATCCCCTTCGCCACATCCAGCGATGACCCTCCACCAACACCGATTATGCAATCCGGTTTGAAGCTTTGGGCAACGGTAACCCCCTCTTCAACTATTTCAAATGAGGGATCCGGTTCAACTCCGTCGAAGATCTCGTACTCTCCTTTTAAGTACCTCGTAACCTTGTCAACAACTCCGGCCTTTACCAAATTTTCATCTGTGACTATCAGAAATCTTCCATCGAGGGACTCCAAAAACTCCAGAGAATCCTCACCAAAGACTATCCTAGGCGATGAAAACCACCACATGGCTACCACAATAATTCCTTGCTTAGCTTTTTGCTTAGCTTTTTGCTTAACCCCTCATCCATGGTATTAGAACTCAGTCTCTACCTGTTTTGTACATTCAACAAGAAGTTTCGCAGCTTTCGTATACCTCATGACCATTGCCATGTTTCCCTTTAGCTTGAATTTTCTCGTGACCAGCCCTTTTATGGGGTCTATTTCTCCTGCCAGTAGCTTCTTCCAGTCCGAAAACTTTCCGCTGAACTCAAAAGCAGTTTTGACTTGGGATGGATCCTCTACAACATATCCCTCTCTTGCCTTCCCGTGGTATAGGTCTATGTAAGCGTATTTAGGCTCCTCAAGCTCGCCATCTGGTTCGACAACAAAAAGAAAATCTCCCTCCCAGTCTTTAGCTGCTTTTTCGTATTCTTCGTTGGAATTTATAGCCTCTACAAATTTATCTATCCACTCTTGACTGAAAAACTTCGGCATAATATCACCAGATCACGTCTCTCAATCAAAATATAATATATTTTCGTCGAATGGAAGTAATCGAAATCGAGAATGATTCCCCTTCTTAGGTGAAATCAATTTAAGATGAAATTAAATTACCCAAATTAAATTACCCAAAAACTTTTATTATTTCCTTGACTTGAATTAAATTTAAGAATAAACAGAAATATAAATAAAGATGCTGAAATTAGGGAAAAGTGGAAAGTAGAAGAAGTTAAAACTGAAAATAAATCGGGTGTTAAGATTATGAGAATTGGAGAAGCACTAATCGGAGAAGGATATGAGGTTGCCCACATAGATCTTCTCATCGGAGAAAAAAACGGACCGGTAGGAATGGCTTTTGCAAACAGCCTTTCACAACTATCCGCTGGCCATACACCGCTACTTGCTGTGATTAGGCCCAATCTGATCACGAAACCAGCCGCGTTGATAATACCCAAAGTGACCGTGAAGGAAATGGAGCAGGCGGAGCTGATTTTTGGCCCTGCCCAATCGGCTGTGGCAAAGGCGATTGCGGATGCTGTAGAAGAGGGGATAGTTCCAGTTGAAGAGGCTGAAAATCTCGTTGTGATTGTTAGCGTCTTCATTCATCCACTGGCGAAAAACAAGGATAAGATTTACTACTATAACTACGGAGCAACAAAACTCGCCTTGAAGAGGGCAATGGAAGGTTTTCCGGATGTTGATACGATGTTGTATGAGAAAGATAGGAGTGTCCATCCATTTGTGGGTAGGAAGCTTACGAAGCTCTGGGACCCGCCATACTTGCAGATAGCCATCGATCTGCCCGATCTGGAGGAGGTTAAATCTGTTCTTGAGAAGATTCCATTGAGCGACCACATAATATTTGAGGTAGGTACACCGCTTGTGAAAAGGTACGGAGCAGAGGTCATCTTAGAGCTTAGAAAGGAAAGACCGGATGGATTCTTTGTTCTCGATCTTAAAACCCTCGACACAGGAAATCTTGAAGCGAGAATGGCTGCAGATGCAACTGCAAATGCTGTCGTTGTTTCTGGTTTAGCTCCGATTCCAACGATTGTAAAGGCGATAAAGGAGGCGAGAAAAACAGGAATACTTTCCGTTGTTGACATGCTGAACGTAAGCGACCCAGTTGATGTGCTGAAAAAATTGGAAAAAGAGGGCGTTATGCCCGATGTTGTTGAACTTCATAGAGCTATCGACGTTGAAAATAAGGAAAAACCTCCATGGGAGCAGATATCTGAAGTAAAAAGCTCTTTCAAAGTTCTTGTCGCTGTTGCGGGAGGTTTGAGACCTGAAAATGTCAATCAGGCCATAAACGAAGGAGCCGATGTACTTGTGGTTGGAAGGTCAATCACCAAAGCAAGAGATGTGGAAGGAGCAGTGAGGAGATTTCTGCAGTACATGAAGCCGGATACAGATCAGTTCAGGATAATGACCGACTTTTAGCTCTCAGTTCATGAAAAAAAACAAGTGTAATCGTGGTGAAAACCGATGGGTGTAGTCATAATAAATTTCAAGGCATATAGGGAAGGAAGTGGAAAACAGGCCTTAAAACTTGCAGGAATAGTGGAGGAAATCTCAGCAAAGGTTGATGATTATATTGCTATCGCTCCAAACTTCCTCGACCTTCCTGAAATCATCTCAACCTTTAATATTGACGTCTATGCCCAGCATGTCGATGCTGTAACCTTTGGAAGTCACACAGGCAGAATCACAGCCGAGGTTCTGAAAGAAAAAGGGGCCAAGGGAAGCCTCATAAATCATTCAGAAAGGAGACTGAAGTTGGCAGATATAGATTTCTTGGTTTCGAAGTTCAGCGAACTTGGCCTTGTATCTGTCGTTTGCACGAACAATGTCGCGACAACCGCAGCAGCCTCAGCCCTCTCACCAGATTATGTGGCCATTGAACCTCCTGAGTTGATAGGAAGTGGCATTCCTGTTTCGAAAGCAGAACCGGAGATCGTAGAGAACTCCGTCAAGGCAGCAAAGGATGTTAACGAGAACGTGAAAGTTTTGTGTGGG
>QMZD01000181.1 GCA_003662985.1 Archaeoglobales archaeon
AACAGTCTTCTCATATTTCCTGTGGAGCTCCTCTCTATTTTTGACATTTTCTATATCTTCCGAATCTTCCATAACTTCTATATGATCTAATATAATTAAAAAATTGTGACATCCTCCACAGGCCTTGCGCGGGGCGCGAAGCAAAAGCCCCACCCGGTCATTTTTAGCAGAAAAAGAGAAATAGTTTTGTTTGGAAGCAATTCATCCCGCAAGCTGAAGCTTGGGGATTTCTTGCTTATGTTTTGGTTAATGATCTGATTTAAATCGAAACACCCTCTCTTTCTGTCTCCCTTCTCACGATCTCAACTGGAGTAAGAGCTCTCGTGTCTATAAGCTTCTTGATCTTTGGCTCATATTCGGGTTTGACAACTAAAACAGGTGCTTTTGTCTCAAATATTATCCTCTCTGCATAATTTTCTCCAAATAATTTCTTAAACAGTGAAGGTCTCTCAGTGCCTATGATTATCATATCTATTCCCAGTTCCCTCTCTTTCCTCTCTATTTCCTCGCCAACAATCCCAAAGTAGTGTCCAACCACTTCAAAATCAAGCCCAGTCTCTTTCAACTTCTTAACAGCGACAAGTAAGGTTTTTTTCGCTTTTGCTCTAAGTGAGTCATAAAATTTCTTTTCGTCTTTCTCTGATGGAATTGGAATCGGCTCTATGTCATGTACATACATTAGGTAAGGTTTTATATTGAAGCCGGATAGGTTTAAGTCTACTGCACAGTCGACAGCTTTTTCACCTGTATCCGACTCATCAACTACAACTAAAACATTCCATTTTTCTAACATATTTTTTCACCCCCCAAACAACATAATACCACATAACACAACTACCAAAAAAATTGAAATCAGACCTCTTTTTTCTCTTTAGCCTTCTCCATTCTTAATCCAAAACCTTCGAAGAGGAAGTATATTGAGTATCCCCACCACAGCGTATATACAACATAGAAGACCAAGAGTCCTGCAGCTAGTATCACCTCTTCGCTAATGTTTTTAGCTTCTATACCGTAATAGTTGTAAGCCGGCTCTATAGCTCTGGTTATAACCTCTTTTTCAATGAATATTCCCACATCGATCTTGTCTCTGTTACCTGATTTTTTGTAGTCCTTTTCTATCTTTTTAAGTGAGAGCCACCAGTAGTACAGTGCCTCCCTCTCATTGTAACCATATTTGTTATAGATGACTTTTCCTTCATTCTTGTACATCGCATCCGCATCAGTCAAGGCACTTTGCAAAACCCTCCCCAAATCACCGCTTATCACTATTTCGTTATCCGAAACCTTAACATCAGCACCAGCTTCTGAGTAAAGCAATGCAGTTTTTTCAGCCTCACTACCATCCTTCATTTTTATTGTAACTTTAAGCTCCTTTCCAACGTATTTTTCTGCTTTTTCACTCACTTCAGGTATGAAATATACGGAACCCTTTGAAAGCATATTGAAATCGTTATCAGCAAACTCCATGAAATGCTTGCCATCCCATATCGGCAATGCTAATGCTGTTAACACTCCAAAGAAAGTTATTGTCAAGACAATTCCGATTGCAAGATATTTCTTTGACATCGTTTACTCCTCCTTAAGCGATTTAAGGTTACCAACAAATTTTAGGGATACCCATCCAGCGAATACGATGACTATTGCAAAGAAGACAGCGATTCCTATAAGATTCAAAGTATCCCCAACAGATTTGTCTAAGCTTATAACTCCTGCAGACGAAAGCTTTCCTGGTAGTGCAAAAAGTCTGTTGAGAAAACCTGCAAGAATAACAGTAGCGTAAAACCCTCTGATGTACAATCCCTTAACTACTTTGGTTGTCAAAGCACCAACCTGTATGCCTATCAGTGAACCTATCAACAACCCCATGGCGAGCGTGTAGAATACGAATCCGTAAATTGCGTACTGACCAATCGATGCATAGCCAGCGGTTATTATTATCTGGAATATATCAGTACCAACAGTTGTAAAGGATGAAACACCAAGCATGTAAACGTACATTGGGAAAGTTAGGAATCCACCTCCAACACCCATTATAGCAGCTACAAAGCCAACAACAAAACCACACATTACAACAAACCAAGCTGAGATCTGTCTACCTCCCGGATACAAGTCGTGGTCAAAGGATATCATGGGTGGAATATGTACTGACTGCAGCTTTATTGCCAGTTTAGTTGTTGCAACAACTTCTGCTGGATTCGCTCCATCAAATGCAGCAACCCTCTTCCGAAGTCTTAAATAATCTCTCATGGCAAAAGTGCCCAAGAAGCCCAATAGAAGTACGCAAACCGTGCTGATGAGAACATCGCTTAATATGGGATTTGCGTAATAAACCGCCCTGTTTATCGTACCTCCACACGTAACTCCAATGATAGAACCGGAAACAAATGTTACTGCTAGTGCTACACTAACATTCCCGAGTTTTCTATGAACAGCTGTTCCCATTATGGCTTTTGCGAATATATGAAACATGTCTGTGCCGACCGCAAGAATACCTCTAACGCCAGCGCTCATTAAAGCTGGAGTAATTATGAATCCTCCACCAGCCCCAATACAGCCTGTAATCAATCCAGCGCATAGGCCAATGAATAGTGATGCAATAAGCATTTGAGTTGTAGAAAATGCTGGAGCATAAGCTTTCTTCCCTCCAAGAACTGGTGGTAAATCTGTAGCAAACACGAGTGGCACAACAAGTACTGGCAGTAGCATTAGTCCTAGGATCAGGAGCTTTCTTTTGTCATACAGGATTGTCTTGCTTACTTCATATTCCCATCTGGCATGTGCCTGTGCTGCAGCGACACACGCCTTATATATATCTCTTATCATACCACCCCCCCATATTGCGTAAGTTATATGATCATTTCTTAATTTAACATCTATTATATGATATAGTATGACAAAAAACGTATTTATAATTTTCCGACATGATATATTATGAAAATTGTGAGTGACTAGTGTGAAAGAACCAAAATAGGATTAAGTTTTTAAGTAATAGGGTATAAAATAATGCAATGAAGACTACACAAGAGATGAAAAGAATAACTGTATCGCTAGATAGTGAAACATCTAGAATGGTTGAAGAATTAGTTGATAAAGACAACAAAACAATTTCTGAAATTATTAGATCTGCTATATCCAGTTATTATAAACTTGAAGGCAATAAAAAGCTTAAACCTGAGGTTATAGAAATTGTATCCGAACTACTATCGGAAAGAGAACATGTAATTGTGGATATTGGATTATGGGCGGCAATACTTGAAGAATTGAATGAAAAAGCCAAAGAAGACTTTTGGAAGGTTGTGGAAGAGATAGGTTGGGAGCATGGTATTCAACTCAAAAGTATGGGTTTGAAGAGAATTCATGATGTTCTCAAGTATTTGGAATCTGAGAACTGGTTTAGGGTTAAGATAATCTCTAAAAACACTTACATTTTGGTGCTTACAGCAAAGGCTGAGGATAAAATTTTGAGTGTTTTTTTACAAGGTGTGTTTAAAGCTGTAGAACTGCCCGTTGACATCCTTGAAGGAAACAGAAAGCTCATCATAGTTGATAAAATGCTTGATAGTCAATCAGAGCTATTGAGAAAGTACCTTGATTAGATTAATCTTAAATGTTTCATCGTTTAATAAGAATAATATACGAAAGATTTGAATTGATAAAGTATTGCTGTTATGAGGTTATGTTATGCATCCGACTGACTTTTCTAAGTAGTCTGAGGCAATTTTAAGAAGTTTGTAAAGTTTGTATGAACTTACAGAAGGATAGTTTTTGTTCTTTGTGGGATAACCACAATAAATTTCCCAACAAAGCATTGCCTTGCCATTCCTATATTTTGTTCCGTATTTTTCTAACATAACTTGTCTCTAATGTAAAGTTATTTTGAGGTGCACCCCTAAAAGTGGACAACTAGTTAAGCAATAAAATTGAAGGGGGTGAATGATGAGCAAAAAGAGAAAAAAGTACACAAGGGAGTTCAAAATCTCAGTTATTACCGAGCTAGATTCTGGAAAAACAATAGCTCAGGTTTCAAGGGAATACAATCTCCATCCTTCTATGGTTATAAGATGGAAGAAGGAATACAACAAGCAGGATCTGCATTCAGAGGAAATGGAGTTACAAGCAATGAAAGTAGAATAGCTGAACTGGAGAGACTGGTAGGAAGCTACGCAGAGAATGCCTTTTTAAAAAATGCATTGGAGAGACTGCGGAAAATCAAGGAAAGGAGGTGAGATACATGCTAATTGGGGAAGCAGAAATACCAGTAACTAAAGCAACGGAATTGCTGGGAGTTAGCAGGAGCAGCTATTACAGATGGAGAAAGTTGGACGGAGAAAATGAAAATGACATGGAACTCAGAAACCTTAGCAGAATTGCTATCGAATTCCCTGCTTACGGATACAGAAGAATTACAGCAGAACTCAGGAGAAGAGACAATTCAGTGAATCACAAGATAGCAGGCTAATGAGAGAAGACAACTTACTGTGCATAAAGAGGACTTTCAAGCCAGTTACAACTGATTCAAACCATAAATACAGGAAATACCCCAACTTGCTAAAGGATCTTGAAGTGAACAGGATCAACCAGGTATGGGCTGCTGACATCACTTATATCCGATTGCAAAGGGAACACATCTATGGCAGTAATCATAGACATTTTCAGCAGGAAATGCGTTGGATGGGAGCTGGGAAAGAACTTAGATGCTCA
>QMZD01000182.1 GCA_003662985.1 Archaeoglobales archaeon
ACTTAGCAATCTCTGCTACAACCTTCATAGGTTGTATTGGCTACCTATTCTACGACTGGAGAAGAGAGAAGGGAGATAATTGGACTTTAAGAGTTGAAAGCAGTATAAGGAGGGTTATGGGACGAAAGTAATTTAAAGTTTTCAATAAAAGTACAAACATGCCAAAGGTGATAGAAGTTATTTACGAGGATGGAGTTTTTAAGCCATTAGAGAAAGTTGAGCTAAAGGATGGACAGAAGCTGAAGATCAGAATAGAAGATGTGGAAAGTATTGTGAATGAAGCTTTTGGTTTGCTAAAAGGAAAGGATACTTTAAAAGCCCTCAAGGAGCTGGATGATGAGTGGGGTATTTGTTGATTCAAATGTATTTTTAAAGGTCCTGGAAGGTGACCATAATTTGAAATATTATTTTATAAATTTATGTGAAAGTGATGTGGTATATCGCAATCCGGTAGTTTATAGCGAAGTCGTTTACGTTTGGTTTAGATTATCAACTGGAAAAAAGAGTTTTGAACTCAAAAAATTACCAGAACTTGTTAAATCTAAATCCAAAGAACTGAAAAAGGTTGAGGATTTTTTAAACCTCGCAGAAAATCTTTCAATTAACCACAAAATCGAAAAGACGGCAAGTGGAATTATCAAACAGTATGGGTTGCTCCCGAACGATGCTCTAATAGTAGCAACATGCAAGCATTATGGCATAAAGAGAATAGCAACCCTCGATAAAGATTTCAATAGGATAGATTTTCTTGAAGTATTAGAAGTTGGATAATCTACGCTTTCGATAGAGAAAAGTCAAAACCCTTCATGCTCTCTTTTGCCGAGGCTTACGATCCTCTGTGGGAAGCCAGAGTATACAAGGATGGCAGAAAAATTGAGACAGTAAAATCCATCCCTTTATACTCTGTAATAAACGGCTTCTGGATAAACGAGACCGGCAACCTCGAAATCATTATCAGATACAAGCCACAAGACTGGTTCGAACGACTTAGCAATCTCTGCTACAACCTTCATAGGTTGCATAGTTATCCATTTTACGACTGGAGAAGAGAGAAGGGAGATGGATGGGCTAAAAAGATTGAGAGAAAACTTAAAGAAGTTCTGAGACGAAAGTGATTTAAAGCTTTAAAAAAATATTTTGCTCGTATGAGAACTGTTTCAATAGATGTACCGGATGAAATAAAAGTTCCGGAAAAAGACTTGGAGAAACTCATAAGAGTTGAGCTGGCTCTAAGACTTTACCAGAAGGGGTACGTATCACTGGGGCAGGCAAGGAGAATTTCCGATTTATCAAAATGGGAGTTTTTAGAGTTACTGTCAAAAGAAAAAATACCTGTAAATTACGATGAAAACGAACTCAAAAAGGACCTGAAAGTGATTGAGCAGTTATGAAAGTTGTTTCCAACTCTACATGCATAATTGCATTGCTTAGGATTGGGAAATTAACCCTCCTAAAAGATCTCTTCGATAGAATTTTCATCCCGGAGGAGGTTTACAGGGAGATTTATGTGGATGGAAAAGAGGGTTTCATAGAACTTGAGAGGGCCGATTTCTTTGAAGTGAGGAAAATAAAAAACCACCTGTTTTTTAACCTGTTAAGGGGACTGATAGACGACGGTGAGGCAGCCAGTATAATTTTAGCTTTAGAGGAGGATGCGAGTTTGATAATACTGGATGACAAGGATGCAAGAAAAATTGCCGAGAAGCTTGGTTTGAAGGTAATGGGAACCACGGGCATACTTTTACTGGCTAAGAGAAAAGGAGTCGTTAAAGAAATAAAACCCATTATAGAAGAAATGAAAATGGGTGGGTTTTATCTAAGCGATAGCATTATAAATACCGTTTTAAAAGAAGCTGATGAACTGTGAGACTCGCAAATTACCATTTTAGTTTTGATGGTAAATATCTCAAAGTCTATGCCAGCTTTCATGCCCTCTTAACAGAAGCTTAAAGTCCTCTATAGGGGGTAAGAATATACAAAGAAACAGTAAAATCCATCCTAATTCGGTTATTAACGATTTCTGGATAAATCAACTGCCAATCCCTATATCATTGTCGGATACACTCCACAAGACTAGTTCGATATTGGGTTAACAATTTCAGCCACAACGTTCATAGGTTGCATAGTTATCCATTTTACGACTGGAGAAGAGAGAAGGAAGATAATTGGACTTTAAGAGTTGAAAACAGTATAAGGAGGGTTATGGGACGAAAGTGATTTAAAGTTTTCAATAAAAGTACAAATATGCCAAAGGTGATAGAGGTCATCTACGAGAATGGAGTTTTTAAACCTCTTGAAAAGGTTGAGCTAAAGGAGAAAACTAAGGCAAAGGTTATCTTAGATAATACTGGACTGAGCCAGTTTTTTGGCATATTCAAAAAGAAGGTATCTGTGGATGAAGAGAGAGACTTAATGATCCAAGAGAGAGTATGAAAATTTTTATTGACACATCATTTTTCGTGGAGTATTTTCTCGGAAATGAGGAAGCTAAAAATATCTATAACACAATCAGGTCCAAAGAGCTTTATACATCGATTAATGTTGTCGAAGAAACAACATACATCCTTATGAAACTTATAGTTTCAGATTTGTCTAATGTAGACAAACATTACGAGATAATAAAAAAGTTAAAAAAAGATGAAAGAGTCTACGAAACTTGCCTCAATAAAGCAAGGGTATTCTATTTCTCTCTTATTGAAGAGGGTGTTAAAATCCTAATGCCAGCTTCGTGGGATATTACTTTAGAGATAATGGAAAAGTACAAGCTTTTGCCAAATGATGCTCTGATTGCTGCAACCTGCAAGCATCATGGTATAAAGAAAATTGCCACCTTTGATGAGGACTTTAAGAAGGTTGAATTTTTGGAAGTTATAAAAGGTTGAATGAATTTTCTTTTTTGAATATAAAAACCCTTTGTGAGGTTTACGATCTGTAGAAGACAAGTTTACAAGAGAGTTTGCAAAGATAGTAAGCTTTGAGAGGGTAATACGATTGACATTTCCATTGCATCTGGGGCCAATATAAAATTCTATACCTATGTATTTTGATTAGCGGATTCTGGATAAATGAGACGGGCATCTCGAAGTAGTCATAAGACACAACTAAGATTGGTTTGAAATCGTTAATGATCTCTGCTACAACCTTTACTGGATGCATCGGTTATTTATTCATTGATTGGAGAAGAGAGAAAGGAGATGGATGGGCTAAAAAGATTGAAAGCAGTATAATGAGGGTTATGGGACGAAAGTGATTTAAAGTTTTCAATAAAAGTACAAACATGCCAAAGGTGATAGAGGTCATCTACGAGAATGGAGTTTTTAAACCTCTTGAAAAGGTTGAGCTAAAGGAGAAGAGCAGAATGCTAATTAAGATTATCGACAGAGATGAACTTGACAAGCTCCTGAATTCAATGGTTGTCGAGAAAATTGACAACATAGACTACAGAAAGCTGAAAGAGGCGTACTATGAATCTATCTGAGGTTTTTGTGGATTCTTCTATTTTGGTTGGTTTAAATCTCGGTGACGAAAAGGCAAAGAATTTGGTAAAAGCACTGGTAGAAGATGGAAATATACTGGTTATAAACCCAGTAGTGTTTAATTAACTGATTTAACTGTTATCTGATTTTTGTTTTTTTAGATCTTTAAAAACAGGAGAGGAAGGGAGAAATACCAAATAACAGAACTATTTGAGAAATTATCCGATCATACTTGGCTCCAAGTCGGTTTTCAATATAGAGAAGAAATGTACTGGATCGATGGAGAATGTGAAACCAGGTTTAACGAGGAATAACCTTTCATGGATTTGAAAAAGCCGTTTTCTCAAGTGGAGGAGAAAGAAGTCAAGATTTAGAAAGCCCTTCTAACACATCTTTTGTGTTTACGGCTTGATACTTTCCTTGGTTATCTAGTATTCCCTTATCACTCGTCCAAACAGGGATTTTTAGCTTTAAAGCCAGCGCTATGAACAGGGTGTCCTTCTCATCAAAATTTCTGGCTATACTAAGAGCCTCAGGAATTTTCTCTCTGTACTCCTTTTCGGGAACAATTTTTATTTTCTCCATCAATATTCTAAAAAACGATAACACCTCTTCGTTGCTCAGGTTTGCCTTTTTCGCTATAAGATCAGAATGTTTTATGACTTCTTCAATAATTTTACCCGGCGAATAAAGTTCTGTTCTCTCATCCAAAATTATTTTTCTGGTTACGCTGTCTTTTATTATTGCCGATATGAGAACGTTCGCATCAATCACCAGTTTCATTCTTCACTTTCTCCCACGCAGCCTCTTTGATTGACTCGGCAAGTTTCTCAGCATCATCTTCTGTTAGCCTGGATTTGGATGATATACGATCCAGTATTCTTTTCTCCAAATTTCTCTTTACTATGATCGTCAGAACTTCGGATTCAATAGAATTTAGGTTAACTTCCATATCCTCCGGTATTTTTAGAGTTATCGTTACGGTCTTCATCAAACGCAGTAGCCTCACATGGTATTTAAACCTTTTAGGTCATGAAAATAATCGAGATAAATTTTCACATCCATCTTTTTAATTGGAATAGAGAAACCACCAAGTAAAAAGCACAAAACGATTAGATAATTAGATAAGGTGAGTTTGCTTTCATTTTTGGA
>QMZD01000183.1 GCA_003662985.1 Archaeoglobales archaeon
CTGGCATATCCTGAAATGCTGATAAATGCCCTTCACGACGAGCATGTCATTAACGCCTTGAAGAATAGCCTGCTAACCTCAACTGCCACCGTACTCATTGCCCTTTCATTCGGTGTTCCTCTCGGTTATATCCTAGCAAGAAAGGAGTTCAGAGGTAAAGGAGCTGTTCAGGGAGTTATAGATGTTCCAATTGTAATTCCCCATTCAGTCGTCGGCATAATGCTCCTGACTACATTCTCTAACCGAATTTTAGACAGTTACATTGGCATAATCATGGCGATGCTTTTTGTATCGGCCTCGTTTACAGTAAACTCAAGCAGAGATGGTTTTTTGGCTGTTGATGAGAAACTCGAACATGTTGCAAGGACTTTGGGTGCTTCAAAGCTGAGAGCATTTTTCAGTATTAGCCTCCCCCTTGTTCTACCCTCCATCTTAAGTGGTGCCATAATGACCTGGGCAAGGGCAATGAGCGAAGTCGGAGCGATCCTGATAGTGGCATACTTTCCCAAAACTGCCCAGATACTCGTCCTTGAATACTTTGAAAATTTTGGATTGGAAACATCCATGCCAATTTCCGTAATTCTGATAGTGCTCAGCATATTCATATTCATATTTCTAAGGTGGGTGATAGGTAGATATGCTCAAGCTTGAAAAAGTTAGCAAGAGCTGGACAGAGTTTGAAATAAAAAATATATGCCTTGAAATAGGAGACACGGAGTATCTCACCATTTTAGGTCCAAGCGGAGCTGGAAAAACACTGTTTCTCGAGCTTATTGCGGGAATTTATACTCCCGACAGCGGAAGAATCTTTATGGATGGAAAGGACATCACATCCCTACCTCCCGAAAAAAGAAATCTGGCCTATATTCCCCAAAATTACGCCTTATTTCCACATTTGACCGTCTTTGGCAATATAGCATACGGCCTAAAACTCAGAAAAACCCCAAATGTCAGAGAAGAAGTTAAAGAGATAGCAAAAATAATGGGAATCTCACACCTCCTCCACAGAAAACCTAAAACCTTGAGTGGTGGTGAAAGCCAGAGAGTGGCGATAGCAAGAGCTCTCGTTGTCAAACCAAAGCTTTTACTTCTGGACGAGCCTTTTTCGAATCTTGACATACAGACAAGGACAAAATTGATCAATGAAATGAGGAAATTGAAAAGTCAGCTTAGTTTCTCCGCCCTCCATGTTACACACTCCTTCGAAGAGGTACTGGATCTTGGAGATACAGTTGGTATTATACTCGACGGAGAGCTCGTTCAAAGGGGAGAAGTTAGAGATGTTTTTTCCAAACCGGTCAGCGACAAGGTTGCAAGGTTTCTGGGGTTTGACAACATATTTGAGGGTGTGGCTGAGGGTAGAATTTTAAAAGTTGATGGAATTTCAATCAAACTTCCAGTGGAGGCTGAGGGAAGAGTGAGAATAGGTATAAGACCGGAAAGCATATTGGTTTCAAAGAACATAATACACTCCGAAAACGTTTTCAAAGCAACCGTAACGGCATTTGAGGACATTGGGGCAGTAATAAGGCTCACTCTCAAGGCTGGAAACATCGAGTTTAGAGCTTTTGTCACTCGTTCTTTTCTTTTTGAAATGGGTATGAAGAGCGGGACGGAGGTATGCATAGGATTCAACACTTCAGATGTTTACGTTTTCTTGTAGTTAGAACCAGCTATTAGAAGCTATTCCATCTAGGAAAGCTTATCTCTTCAACTCATTTTTTAATCGATTAAGTATTAAACATTCACAAATCCAATGGAGTGGTCTTATTCAAAATCACAGATTCCAACATGCCTTTCTGCATGAAGGCTATTATCGGAAGGGTTATGAGGACACCTAACTTTTTACCGTTCTCATCAATGACAATAATCGATCTTTTTGAGTCAAAAACGAATATTCCTTCCATTTTGAACTTAATTCCATCCTCAATAACTCCCTGAAGATAGCCATCCATAAGCCAGCTGGCTTTTACAATCTCTCTAAACTCTACATACCCAGAAAGGCTTTTCAAACGCTCATCCACTCTATCCAGAACGCAGATGATTTTTCCAGCTTTTGCAAATTCTCTGATCTCCTCTGCAAAATCCAGAATAAGTTCGGGATTTGAAGAAAGTGCAAGAATCTCTCTCCCGCTGTTATTTATTAATTCCCTGATCCTCTCTTTTATATTCCATTCCCCTCTCATAATAAGTGCAGGAGAGAGTTCTTCCCTTTTAGAAAATTTGAGTTTTTCAAGCTCGATTAGGCTTTCTTCAGCCGCAGCTAGATACCTGAGCTTGAGCTTCTCCATAATTTTCTCTGGCTCCACCGCTCTGTATTGCTTTGGTTCAGCCTCTTCTACATCGGCAAAGCCCTTCTTTGCAAGCTTATCGAGAATATCGTAAACTCTAGCCCTTGGAACACCGCTATCATCATGCACTTCTCTCGCTGTCGCTTTTCCCAGCTTAACAAGAGACGTGTATACTCTTGCCTCGTACTCAGTCATCCCAAGGATTTTCAGATTTTCAATCACTTTTTCCGCCATTGTTACTACATCGGTGACAACAAATTTAAATATTTTGATGAGTTAGAAAGGATGGGGAGGTGTGAAAGTTGAGAGCGGCGAGATTTTTTCCGTTCATAATTCTTACAACTTTGTTTGTTCTAATCGGCTTCGCCAGTGCAACTCAAATAAGCTTCCACTTGAGTGTAGTCGGCGATGGAATCTTACATCCAGGGGACGAGGTCCCACTAACCCTTATCATACAGAATGATGCTCGATACGATGGACCTTTTAATGAAAACATCTCTGATATGCTTACAATGCTTACCCTGGCAAAAAATCTCAGGGTTGAACTGGATTCCGTGTATGGGGTTATGGAAGTTAGGAACGTTGATGAACAGGTTTTAGGAGACTTGCCTTCTGGAGTTCCCGCAAGGGCGGTTTTCTTCGTTAAGATTCCCGAAGATGCAAGAGAGGGTGAGCATTCCATTCCGCTAAAGCTGAAATACACCAGGGTTGAATACGATCCAATACATGGGAAATTGATTTATATAGATGAAAGGACCACCGAATACTTCAAGATTAGTATAAAGAAGAAGGATTACGATTTCTCAGTCTTATCCGTTTCTTCAGACCTTATTGCTGGTAAGGAGGGAATGATTAAAGTAAAAATAAAGAATGTCGGCTTAAACACGATTGAGGATGCAATGCTTCTCCTGAACTGCACACCCCCCATCCAGCCGAATCCCAAGGCGATGTCAGCATTTTTAGGGGATCTCCAGAGCGGGGAGGAAAGAACTATTAGATTCAAAGTATACGTAATGGATGGGGCTCTCAATCAGACCTATCCAGCAAATCTTATGCTTAGCTTCAAAGTGCACGGAAGACCCTTGGTTCTTTTCAAACCTATCGGCCTTGAGGTAAGAACCGAAGATCACTTCTCCCTCAAAAACATTGAAACTTTTGTATGTACTCCAAAAACCGTAAGAATTTCCCAAATGTCAGGAATGCCATCTATGACATCCATACCCGGGCTATCAATTCCAGGAATGCTTTCTGGCTCCTTCCCCAGTTCCCTTTCAAGTACGCACTCAGGTATGCCAACTATGCCATCTGGTATGCCGTCTATCCCATCCTCACTCTCATCCATCCCCTCTACTGCATCGATGCCATCGGTAGCAACCATACCCTCAAGGGGCTATGTTACTCTGACTATCACCAATAACGGTGAAGACGTGAACGACGCATATGCTTTCCTCTCCTTCGAGAGCCCATCGATCCAAGTTGAGAATAGCCCATACATCGGGGAGCTAAAAAGAGGAGAGTCAAAAGATCTGACGTTCTATCTCAGAAATTTTGCACCTCCTGGAGACTACATGGGGTATTTAATAGTTAGATACATCAATCAGCTCGGCGATGAAGAGCTAAGTAAAAAACTCTACCTGAGCATTCATATAGAATCGAAGCCAGCTATAAAGATTACAAAGAGTGAGACAAGAAATCTGGTTCCAGGAATGACCGGGGAGCTCGTTTTAAACCTGGATAACACCATAGGAGCTTCAGAGGCTAACTTATACATCCTATCTTCTGAGAGTGGATTAAAGCCTGTCAGCTCCTCTGCATTTATCAACGATTTCTCGAAGGATGTTAGATTTAGGATTTCTGCAGGTGAGGACATCGTAGCAGGATTCTATACCCTCTATCTCGTAGAGCGCTTCAGCACCGAGAAAGCAAAGGATCTCGTAAGCATAGCTGAAGTGCCCATAAAAGTAGAGGTCAAAAGCGCATATTTCGAGGTTATCTCCATAGAGAGTAGCGACCTCTATCCAGATTCAACCGGATACATTACCGTTAAAATAAAGAATTCTGGCAACATGGAAGTTCAAAACGCCGTTTTAGAACTAGAGCTTTCACCACCCTTATCCATAGCGGGTGGAAGTGCGATAGGTGGTATGATCGGACAATCTCAACCCGGTACGTACTTCATAGGCAAGATGAATCCTGGAGACACGGCAATTGCTAAATTCAGAATTGAAGTCGACAAAGATGCCGGAGAGGGAATGTTTCCGGTAAAGATTCAGCTCGAATATCGCGACAGCCA
>QMZD01000184.1 GCA_003662985.1 Archaeoglobales archaeon
CGGCACGATTAAGAAATCACCCTGTGTGAGGTATATATTGTCACTCTCAACTCTAATTGTGATTGCACCAGAAAGTACATAAAACATTTCAGTTACAGCAGAGTGGTAATGTTTTCTGGTTTTTTGGCCTCTTTGCATTATGATTTCAACAACCTCTACTTGCTTTAGGGAGTCAAAACCTAAGATTGTCCTTTTATACCCCCAAGAAGAGTCATATTTTCTCTCTATTTTTTTATTTAAGTGAATATCGGACATATACAGCCTCCTATTACTCATTTTCTCTCTATCAAGCTTTCTGTGAGTTCACGGATATCTCCAAGTTTGTCAAGCCGCTCTACCATATCTAAAACTTCATTTACCTGAGTTTCAGAAAGTTTGTTGTGTGCTAGACTTCTGAACTTATCTGCAACTTCTTTAAAAGACATGGGATCTTCAGGTTCTCCTTTGGGATAGTCCTTTCTCATGATCAGTTTGTCATGGTTAGTTTTTATTGTCACCACTACAGGCCATTTTTGAGGATATTCTTTGTCTAGTTCTTCGTTATGCCTTACACTTACCTTTTTCATCATTTTTTTAACCCCAATATCATTCAAAGTGTTGTCATTATATTCATCGACGGTTAATCTGCCCTTTAAAATTGCAACCGCTACGGCAAATGGTAGGCTGAACTGTGCATCGACAACATTTTGTGGGTTTTGTTTCCTTTGCAACGGATGACCGACAATATAGTAGCCTGCTCTCGTAATCTCAACATCAATTTTCTCGATTTCTTCCTTGCTGATTTTCCCGTCTTTGACCGCCTGAATAACCAAGTCAACCGCTGGATGAATATAACGACAGCATGGATATGGTTTTATACCAGTAAACATGATCTCATATCTCTCCCCAAGTTCTATTACAGCTTTCTCTAGATCTGGATTGTGGGTATATGAGTTCAGTAGACCATAAGTACCCTCTATAGGAGCTTTTGCACCTAAAAATCCATTTCTAGCGAGCTTTATACTTAAAATTGCATTGTGCGCAGCAAAACCCGGGTGTAGTCTTTTATTCCAAGATCCACTCTCTAAAAATTGCATAGAACCCGCAGCCAAGCTAATGTCTATACCTAGTGCATTAGACAGTTCATCATAATTCACTCCCTCAATAATCCCTGCAGCCACTGTCGCACCAAAAATTCCACATGTTGCAGTCCCATGAAAACCATGCGAGTAATGTTCTGCTGGATTTATTGCCATTCCAAGCTTGCAAGTTACATCGTAACCGGCAACCATTGCCTCGATTATCTTTTCCCCCTCAGCTTCATTTTCTTCACCCACAGCTAGTATAGCCGGAATTACTGCAGCACCAGGATGAATTGAAGCCTCCCTGTGTGTGTCATCAAAATCTAAACTGTGACCATACGCGCCATTAATTAATCCGGCATATTGAGGCTGAAATTTATCCCTATGCGGTATTACTGTACACGGTCCCTTAGCTCCCACCTCAGAAATCGTCCTAAATAAAATTCTACTTGATTTTTCTTCACTGGCTTTTATCGGTATTCCTATAAAATCTAAGAAAAGGATTTTGCAACGCTCTATAACCTCCCTTGGAAGACTTTTGAAGTTCAAATTCGTAGCGTAATTTACGAGTTTGTCAGTTATTTGCATCTTTCCACCTCCATTGCTTCAAAGACCAATTCTGCTATGTGTTTGACTTCCATGTTAATACCTGAACTCTTGATAGCATCTTCAAGCATGGCCCGACAGAATGGACATGCCACAGCTAGAATTTCTGCCCCAGTTTTTTCAGCCTGTTTAGCGCGTATTTCTGATAACCTTGGTCTCGTTTCTGTTTCTATCCAATTTCCCCCACCTCCACCACCACAGCAGAAGCTCATCTCTCTATTTTTATCCATTTCTATAAGTTTAACACCTGGAATAGACGAAAGAACAATCCTAGGTTCGTCGTATACTCCGTTGTATCGACCGAGATAACAAGGGTCATGGTAAGTTATCTTTTTGTCAATGTTACCACTGAACTGTATATTTCCCTTTTCTATTAGCTCTGCAAGCAGTTGTGTATAGTGAAGTACTTCTATTTCGAGGTTGTAGTCATTGAGGAATGAATTAAAACAGTGAGGAGACGTCGTCACTATTCTTTTAACACCGGACTTCCTGAACATCTCAGTGTTCCTCGTAATAAGTTCTTCATAAAGCCCCTGTTCTCCTGTATTTTTCGCTGCATCACCACAACACGTTTCCTCATTTCCCAGAATTCCAAAATCAATATTAGCAACCTTTAGTATTCCTACAATTGCTTTAGCAACAATTTGATCTCTTGGGTCATAACACTGGGCACAACCTGCGAAGTATAAGTACTCCGCTCCAGAATCTTTGGAAAGATCTTTAATTTCAAGATCCTTTGCCCAGTCTCCCCTGACCCTCCTAGGCAACCCATAAGGATTACCATTCCTCAAAAGACTCTCATTTAAATCTCTGATTTTTGGAGGGGTTAATTTGAGCTGAGGGGTCTCAATTATCCTCTGTCTGACGCTTAATATCCACTCCATAGGATTAATCTCCTTTGGGCATCTCACATCACATAACTTGCAGGTAATGCAATCCCAGACACCTAATTCGTTGGCAACCCTCAACGCTTTATTTTGATTGATTCTGGGATCAAAAACAAATCTTGAAACATCCACCATATGTTCTGGTCCGACAAAAGTTTTATTCTCGGGAACAAAGTAAGGACAGGAGACATAGCACACATCACAGTCCATACACGTTCCTAAATCTTTGAGATTATGCGTATCTTCTTCTTTTAGTAGCCCTGAAGCACCAAACTCATCCACTTTTCTGTAAATCTCCACACTTAATTCAGCAAGAGCTGACCTGTCTACTACTAGGTCTCTTACTACCGGCAACGGTAGGGGTTCAATAATGTCACCGTCAAAAATTTCCTGTCTACATAAAAGTGTGGGTACGCCGTTTATCAGAACTCCACACGAACCACAATGCCATTCCTTGCACGACCAGCTGAATGCTATGTTTGCTCCGTATTTTTGATTAATTTTCTCCAACGCCTCAACAGCTCGCATACCCGGATACTTTTCAACGGCATACTCCTCAATTTTTGGTGAAACATCAACATCTGGGTCATATCTATACACTCGTATCGTTATTATCTCCTCAGACATGTCTTCACCTCCCAGGAACCGGAAATGGGGGAAGTTCTGCCTCCTTAGGCTCTAAAATTGTGACTGTTAGTGGTATCTTTTCAATGATCATTTTTCCATTCTTGCGATAAACGGCTACATTGCAATCCCAATTCTTTCTGTCTGTTTCAGGAAAATCTTCTCTAAACAAGCCAGCCCGACTTTCTTTTCTAAACATTGATGTCTTTGCGATTATCTCACCAGCTATAACCCTGCTGCGTAATTCCATTGCTACCTCCCAGTCCTTGTTGAATTTTAAAGAGTGACCACTTACTTTTAGGGAGGTAAATTTCTCCGAGACATCCCCGAAAATTTCGAGAGCCCTCTCCAGACCTTCCTTATTTCTTGCGATATCCACGTATTCGTTCATTGTTTTCGTTAGAATATCTTTAAGTTCGTAAGGGTTATAGCCATCTTCATTCGTAAAAGGAGACTTTATTACATCCAACTCGTCCACCAATTGTTCATCTGGAACAGAGATATCTTTTAATTCCTTAGCGTACTTTGCAGCCGACTCTCCAGCTCTTTTACCGAAGACAATTAGGTCTGGGAGAGAGTTCGATCCCAGTCTGTTTCCACCATGAACGCCTCCTGCAACCTCTCCTGCTGCAAATAAACCTTTAACTTTAGTACTCCCGTTCTCATCTATTTTTATACCTCCGTTTTGATAATGATTCATGTACCGCACTTCCATTGGTTCCTTTCTGATGTCGATACCCGCTACCAAACCTTTTTCGAGCATTGTAGGGAGCCTATCTTCCACGATTTTTGGTGGTAGATGTGTTACGCTTAACCACACTCCTCCATGAGGTGTACCTCTCCCCTCTTTCACCTCTTTATAAATACATCTGGAGATGTAGTCTCTTGTGGCCAGTTCAAGTTTTGAAGGATCATATCTTTTCATAAACCTCTCACCAAGAGCATTGTAGAGTCTACCACCTTCCCCTCTAACACCTTCGCTGACTGGACGACCAATCAAAAATGGAGGCCAAATTAAGCCTGTAGGGTGATATTGGTAAAACTCCATGTCTATGAGTTCTGCACCGGCCTCGTACGCAAGTCTCAATCCGTCTCCAACCTTTCCATAGGGTGAATAGCAGTATGGCTCCCACAATCTTCCGCAGCCACCACAAGCAAGGATTACAGCAGGTGTTTCGAAAACAATAACATCACCTGTTCTCAAAGCAACTCCAACAGCTCCACATATGGTATTATTTTCTACAAAAAGCTTGGTTATGTAAGTATCTTCAAGGATATGAACGTTTTTTCTTATTTCACATTGGTATACCAAACCAAACATCATTTCTCGCCCAGTTTTATCTCCGCTAGTTATTGTCCTTGGATAGCTGTGCCCGCCTAATTGTCTCTGGTAATAC
>QMZD01000185.1 GCA_003662985.1 Archaeoglobales archaeon
CAAGGGAATATTGATGTTAAACTATTTATATATTAGGGTATTGTGCTTTTCTTATAGCGTTATTGCGGGCGTGAAAATGGCTAGTATAAGTTTAGAAATTAAGAGAGGGGATGGATTGTTGAGTCTATATACTTTCTTCGGAAAGGCGTTAAGATTTTTGATTTGTCCATTTAGCTGTTTTGTCGCTAATTAAGCTATTTTGATTTATCGACTCCATCTGGGTTTGGGATAGCTATTTCATCCTGTAAAGAAGTGGAGTGTGGATTTACATGGAAGTAAGCTGCTTGGGTATGCCTAGGTGAACTGTATTAAGGTGAGGTTAGAAACTTGCAGCCTCTGTCTATGAGCTCCTTTAACTTGGGTATGTCTTCAAGTTTTACTGTGATTATGTTCTGGGATACGAGTTGAGATTCAGGATAAACTTTATAGTCATCGCTGCTTTTTTTGATGTAGAAAATACCTGTATCGGAAGGATCGTAGGAGCTCAACTCCAGCCAAGCGTAACTTTTCTTTTTAGATCGAAACAGCTCTGTACCTAGCCCAGTGTGAGTGATAAATTTGATATAAAACTCATCGGGAAGTGGTTTTTTTCTGCTCAATTCCTTATAAAGTTTTATCATTTTATCCAGGGCTTGGGATAAAGCTTTAGCCTCATCAAGATCAAGATAGAACTGGGCGTAATGGTAACCGCTGCAATTTAGAAGTAAACCGCGTGCAGCTTGCTCCTCTCTATCGGGTTCGTAAATGGTGATAGCGAAGACAGTTATATATTGAGGCTCTCCCTTTGGGTATATGGGAGATCTAAGTTGTATATTTCCTGTTTTGTATGCTTCTTTGATGAAGAGGGTATCTCTTAATAGCATGAATTGCTCTAGCTTATTTCTTCCCTTGATTTCTGCGAGGGGGGTGTTTTGTACCTCAGCCTTTTGCTGTATCTGAGCAAGGATCACTGTGGAAAGACAAATTATCAATGCTATGCTTATGAGGGTAAGTTTTTTCATTGTTTTCTCCTCCTGCTGATTGAGGGTTATCCTATTATATCACGAAATCTTGAAGTGTTTTAAGACTGCATTTGAGGGATGCTAGGGGCTTAAATTGATTGAGTTGATCGAATTTGTTTTCAGAAAATTTTTGACCGATCGGAATTGTAGATATGATCTGGCTTTAACTTTATGTCTGGGTTTTTGCTGGAGTTCAAGGTGTTAGGGAATATTCGCGTTAAACTATTTCGTTTCTATTTACTGATGTTGTTGGTAACTGTGAAGCTCGATCCCACAATGTGCGCAAATAAGAGTGAACTATTTATATATTAGGTGTTGTGCTTTTCTTATATCGTTGTCTCGAGCGTGGGAATAGCTGGTATAAGTTTAAAAAATTAAAAGGGTGGTGGATTCTGGTAGGAATTCTATTGATACCTGGATATTGACTCTTGATTTTACTATACTCCCTATTGGGGACTTGATCAATTCTGTGGTAGAATTTAGCAAAATAATCGTGGGAGGAAAATTGGAAGTGGCTAAATTTTGCAAAATCTGTGGTAGGAAGATAGGGTTTTTTGAAAAGGAGGCTTATATTCCTGAATACGGTTTGGTTTGTTTTAAATGTTACAACGAGGTAAAGGAAAGCAGGCTACGAGAGCTGAAAGCGATTATTCTAACCACATCTCCTAGCTTCGAAGGCAAACGGATAACTGAATACAAGGAAATCATTCATTCTGAAGTCGTGCTGGGTGTTAGCATCTTCCGGGACATGTTTTCTGATATGAGGGATATAGTAGGTGGAAGAGTTGTTAGCTATCAGAAAGAGCTGAATAAAGCTGTTGATATAGCTCTTAATGAATTGCGTCAGAAAGCTCGTGACTTGGGTGCCAACGCGGTGATAGGTGTGGAAATCGATTTTAACCAGCTTACGGGACGCAATAAATCGTCGCTAATGGTCGTAGCAACCGGCACAGCGGTTGTGGTGGAGAACGATAATTGGAATTTACGGAAAACGTTTTGATCCAAATGTGATCTGGTTGTTGCCTGAATAGTAGATAATTTGTGGGAAATGCTCAGGCGTTAAATTGATTGGGTTTAGTGAGATTTTTTTAGCCTTACTAGGGGTATTTGGTGTAAAATCTGATTGTTCTCTTGGGGAGGAGGGAAAGGTGGGATGATATTATCTGAGCATTAGTGAATTAGGACTTGACTTTTGAGGCTTTATAGTGTATTAAATTAACAGTGCTAATTTTGTTTGGGTGATAGTTGAAAATGTGTTCTGGTGGGATTATAGAGTCTAGGGACTATATAAGTCGGGATGAACTAGCAACTATAATGGGTTCCTCCCTCGGTAGAAATCCTAAGCGAACTCTTAAGTTCTACGAAAAAATTGGTTTAATACCGAAGGCTGTTTTGAAGAGAGGTCGCCAAGGAGGGGTCTACGCTTGCTATCCTCGTGCTATAGTGAATTATTTGGAAAAGATAAAAGAGCTTCAGGCAAAGGGGTTAAGTCTTCGTGAAATTAAGGATAGGTTGGAGTGTGAGCGGGGAAAGTTATTTATGTGGATGGACCCGAAGTGTATAGATGCGAGATTTCAATCCACTTTATTTGTAGTTTATAACTTTATGTTGGAGCATTTTAAGGATGGGATTGATGAGAAGGACATGAAGGTGTTACTTTTTCTAAAGCGAGAGCCCGAGCTGTATAAATTTATCTTAAAGCAGGCTGAAATAATGGAAAAATTAAAACATGGTGACCACCCACAGGACCATCAGGAGGAATGATCCCATGAGTGGTCTGAGTCGGTCAGACTCATGGGCACAATTAAATTATTACATTGATTCTGGTGAAAAATCAAGTCGTCTTTATGAGTCTGTTTATTGGCCTGATTTTGATCCTGATGTTGAGTCCAAACTGATGCCGATCATTCATCCAGAGTGGGTTTATTCCCGTATATCTTCACTTGATACACAGGAAACATCTCAGACGGAAGATCAGAATAAGGGTCGTAAGGTGAGGGTTAGGAGAAGAACAAAGTCAGGGTTTGTTAATGTTGAGATTGATTTTGATGAATGGGTTCGTGGGAAGAAGTTGGAAGTCGAAAGATGTGGGAAGCATGGAATATTGATGGTTCGTGATTGTGGGGCTTATGAATTTGCGATTTGTAGGTGTAAAAATCCTTTGTGTCCAGTATGCTCTAGAATAGATTCGCTTAAGTTGTTGAATCGATATTTGCCTGCTCTTCGAGAGTTTGATAATCCTTTGTTCATCACGCTTACCTATCCTAGTAAGGATTTGAAATCAGGCGTTGATGGTATTAAGAAGTCATTTTCGAGGTTGATGGATATGAGAATAGGTTCAAGGAAGATGAAGAGCTTAGAGGTTGAATTCTATAAACGGCTTGAGAAATCGAATCTTGATGAGAATCAGAGGGATCTTCAGGTGGCGTTATTTAAGGAGTTCAAGGATAAGGCGGAGGCTGTTAGAAAGAAGCTTGGTCGGAGTCCGAAGTTGAGGGACATCCTGAATAGGGGTATAGCGAAACTTGAGATTACTTATAATGCTGATTGTGAAACTCAGTATAATGTGCATGTTCATGCTGTTGTTGATTCGAAAGCTCCAATTCCTCAGGTGCTCTTGAGCATGATGTGGGAATTTGTGTCTGGTTTTCCAATATGTGACGTAAGGAAAGCGAGGGATAATTATGAGATTGAGCTTCTGAAATATATAACTAAGCCTTGGGAGGTTCCTGATGAATTGTTTGGTGAGTTTCTTTGGGCTTTGAAAGATAGGAAGAAGGTGTGGGTGTGGGGGGATATCGAGCTTAATGATGAAAGTGTATGTCCGTATTGTGGCAAATCTGATTGTCGAGCGCGGTATGCTGATAAAGTTGATATAGTCTATTTTGATTCGTCAGCTTTATCTGGATTTGGGATAGCTATATCATCTTGTAAGCCGGTTATCTTTTGGCATGAGATGGGTTATGGGTTCATGTGGGAATATATTGAGAAGTTGCCTAGTTACGCTTAGCTGTATTATATCTACTTCTGTTTGCTTGTGGACTGGATTTGTTTCTGTAGTTTATCAAATTTTCTGGCGACTATGAATTCTTCGTAGATAGGAACTAATATAGTGGTTGTGATTCCTCCTGCGAAAATGCATATTTTTCCGAATGTCATCATGCTATAGTTGTCTTGTGTCTCGCCGAATCCGACGAGAAATCCTCCGATAAAGCTTAGCAATACCCCGGAGAATCGAAGTTCGATTGCTTTTCTTAAGCTTACGGTAGCATCAGTGAGTATTTTCAACTGTTTCTCTAGCGTATTGATTCGTTGTTCTAAATGAATCGACGAGTTGGATTTTTCTTCAGCAAGAGTAACGGTAGGATTTTCCAGTGTGATTATTATGAAGATAATGGATAAAAGGAGGACTTTTTCTGGGTTTTGAATTTTCATTGTTTTCCTCCTTAAGTAGAGATGTTTTTTGTGGAATGGTAAAGCTATCTTATAGAAAAGGTCAAGAGGTATTATTTGAGATATCGTTTAGAGCTCAAGGGAATATTGATGTTAAAC
>QMZD01000186.1 GCA_003662985.1 Archaeoglobales archaeon
AAAAGTTCAGTGCTAAATCGTACGAGGAGGCTAAAAAATATATCGAACAGGAGTTTGAGGGGTTGAGAAGTTGAGGGTTGAGAGGTTGAGGGGTTGAGATGTCAGGAAATCTGAAAAATGAATTGAAAAGCACGCTGATAGGTTGCTGTGGAATCTACTGCGGTGCATGTCCGTTTTACAGAAGTGAAGTCCCTGATTTGGCGAAGATGCTGAAGGATGCCTTGAATGCAGAAAAATTCAACAAGATCGCCGTTCCATTTGAGTGGGTAGGCGAATATAGAGAGTTCAAAAAGTGGCTGAATTTTCTTGCGAGGGCGAAATGCGAGGGATGCCAAGCTGGAGGGGGAAATCCTTTCTGTTCAATAAGAAAATGCTGTAGGAAAAAGGGATTTATCAGCTGTGCTGAATGTGATGAATTTCCGTGTGATAAGAAATTTCTCAAATGGATCTCCGAAAGGTACAGAAACTGGAACGTAAAAAACATTAAGAGGATAAAGGAGGTCGGGTACGAAAAATGGCTTAAAGAGATGGAAAAAGAAGTTAATGAGGGTTTTGTTACCGGGCTGGTAATAAAGGGAATAAAAAGGACGGGCAGGTCGAAGTATGGTAAAAGAAGTAAAGGTAAAATCGATCCTGAACAAGCATAAGAAGCGAGACGATTGGTTTCTCGATGATTATTCCGTGAATCCGTACTATGGCTGCTCATTCAACTGCATTTACTGCTATATTAAAGGGAGTAAATACGGAAGTACTGAATTGGCTGCAAAGATTAACGCCCCAGAAATCCTGGATAGGCAGCTCAGGCATAGAGCTAAGAAAAAGGAGTATGGAATTATCGCTCTCTCATCTTCAACAGAGCCTTACATGCATGTCGAGAGAAAGTTTGAACTAACTAGGATGATACTCCAGAAAATTCTGAAGTACAGATTTCCAGTTGAAATCGCAACAAAATCAAAGCTGGTTTTGAGAGATTTGGATGTTCTCGAAAAAATCGATAGCACTGCGATTCTACCTACGGATTTGGCTCAAAGGTTAGGCAGAGGTGTAATTATATCGTTCTCCATCTCAACTTTGGACGAGGAGCTTGCGAAAATCGTCGAACCGGGAGCCCCCTCACCAAAAGAGAGATTAGAGACCATGCTAAAGTGTAAACAAGAAGGATTTCTGGTTGGGGTAAATTATATTCCAGTCCTACCATTTCTATCAGACTCTGAAGAGGATCTCGATGAGATGATAAAGACGGCGAAAGATTACGGGGCAGATTATGTTTTGATTGGCAGCCTGACGTTATTTGGGAATGAAGCAAACGATTGCAAAACCCTCTACTACAAATTTTTGGAGGAGTATTTTCCGGAGCTCGTGCCTAAGTACAAAAGCCTGTTCAAAAACTCATTTGCTCCGCCAAAACGTTATCAGGCAAAGTTAGCTGAGATATCCGAGGGATTGTGTGAGAAACATGGAATAAGAAGTAGGATAGCCTAAAATTTGTAATTAAACCATACTCAATCAATGTCCGAAAAGGACGATCGGGTGGGGGAAAATTGATTGGGTTTTTCAATGATCCCAACGGGCCAGAAAATAACTTCAAAAGAAAGATTAAAAATGGGGTCTAATTCACTTAAACACCACTAACCTAGCCAATATTTCACTTTTGGTATTTCACCTTCCAAGTATCCACACAGCACGGCCTTCATCCAACATCATCCAACCTCAAAGGATATCTCCAACTCCTTTCTACTTCGTCTCGCTCTCCACTTCAGAATTTTTATCTTGCCTATTTCTCCAGTCGTTTTTACGTGTGGCCCCAAACAGCAGTTTATGTTCCAGTCCTTGATTCTGGTTATGGTCAGCCTCTTGACATGGGATGGAACAGGAAATTTATCGTAAATTATTCTCCCGAATTTCTTCTCCGCCTCCTCCCTCTCCATTTCAAACATCTCGATTGGCACATTCTCTGCAATTTTTTGATTTGCTAACTTCTCGATCTCCCTCATATGCTCCTGAGTGGGCTTTCCATCATACTCAACAGTCAATCTCCCTTTGTTCCCCTCAGCAAAAACACTCGTTGTAAGCCAAGTCCCAAGAACCTTCTGAACCGCTCCTTTCAGAACGTGGAGTGCCGAGTCGACTTTGGGATTCGGCCTCATAGAAGCTTCACTTTTTCCATTTTTAGTTTTTCAGTATTTTGAGTGTTTTTCAAGTGTTTTAACGTTTTCAGTATCCATCAGCGTTTTATCCAGATCCAAAGTTTTCGTCAAAAATCGGAATAATTTTATGGGAGAAATGTTAGTTTAAATCATGAAAGACAAGTTGGTTGATGCCGAAAAGGCTGTTGAGCTGATCAACGATGGAGATTCTATTACATTCAGCGGTGTTTCGATGGTTAGAGCTCCGATGGGCTTTATAAAAGAAATAATAAAGGCAGGGAAAAAAGATCTCTACATCATAGACCGAGAACCTGGAATGGATTTCGATATCCTCATCGCGGCGAAAGCTGTAAGAAAAGTTAGATTCGCAATGCTGGGCTTTGAGCTCTTCGGTCTAGCTCCAAATTTCAGAAAAGCCGCTGAAAGCAAGGAGATTGAGTGGATCGAAGACACCTGCGGAGCAATAACCAACGCTTTCAGGGCTGGAGCTTCAGGCATTCCTTTTGTTGTTGTCAAAGGAATTCTCGGTACCGATCTCGTAAAAATACACGAGAGAGAGGGCACATGGAAAGTTATAAAGGATCCGTTCAATGGAGAAGAGATTCTCGCTGTTAAAGCGGTAAATACCGATGTTGCTGTGATTCACGTTCAGAAAGCCGATAGGTACGGAAACGCCAGTATCGAGGGATCGCGATTCGAGGATGTTTACAAGGCGAAGGGGGCAAAGAAACTGATAATAACCGCTGAAGAGATCGTCGACACAGAATATTTCAAAAAATTCCCCGAAAGAAATACGATTCCCTATTTCTACACTACTGCTGTCGTTCATATGCCGAAGGGAGCCTATCCAACGGCTTGCCCCAACTACTATCCCCCTGACTACGATGAGATAAGAAGATACCTTTCGATGTGCAGGGAAGGAAAGGTCGATGAATACATCAAAGAATGGATCGAAAGGAGGTGAGAACATGGCTGAAAATGTGGATATTCCCGAAATCCATCCGGCCGACATCATGATAAAGGCCATGGCAATGGAGATAACAAACGATGACATATTCCTCCATGGCTTAGCCTCCCCTCTCCCAGCTTTAGCAATGCACCTCGCTAAACAAACCCATGCTCCCGAAATGGTTTATATAAACGTTACAGACGCTTTAGATCCCGATCCAAATAAGTATCGGCTTTGCTTTTCATCAGCCGATCCACGGCACGCCGTAAACACCCTCGCAATAGTTGAGCTGCTTGAAACTTTCGATTTGGCTTCCAAAGGCAAACCCCTCGGGATGTTTCTTGGGGGGGCACAAATTGACTCGAGAGCCAACACGAATCTCACATGCATCGGGAGCTATGAGTCTCCAAAGGTTAAACTTCCTGGTGGAGCTGCAACCGCCTACCTCACGCCTCTCGTTAAAAAGCTTGTACTCTGGACGACGAACCATTCCAAGAGGGTTTTTGTAGAGAAACCCGACTTTATCACGGGAATCGGATACGAGGAAGGAAAAGACAAAGAGGTAACTGTAATAACGAATCTGGCAGTTTTCAAGGCTGGGAAGGAAGGTTTGATCCTGAAAAGTGTGCATCCCGGAGTTTCGGTGGATGATGTCGTAAACAACATGTCTTTCGCCCCCGTTGTGAAGGGTGAGATCAAGACCACCCCGACACCAACAGAGAACGAGATGGAGTTAATTAAGAAACTGGATCCTGATGGTGTGAGATTCTCGGAGTTTAAGAGGTAGGTCGGATAGTTAGATCTCATCGATTTGAGTGCCCCCTTTTCACCATTTTTATATAAATTTTTTTGAATTCTTAATGATGATGCATTAATTAGCAAATTTTAAACATATAATTTCCATTTAAAATTACCAGGTGGTGTTAATGAACATTGCAACCAAAATGCTGATCATAATAGTTCTTGGAAGCCTTGTACCTGTGGGAATCTTTGCAGCATCAATATCAGGAATGGTTTTTGGTTTGGAATCGGAAAGTCTGAACACGATCGACCTTTTTGGCCAAGATGCAGGAAAGAAAGTAGGTGAAACTGCCCAGAAGTATCTCGAAAGGACGGGAGAGGATACAGTTCTCAAGATAGCCACCGAGAACGCGATCTATTTGAGAGAGCTAATAAAAGCTAAAAACATAACAACCGTTCAAGAGCTCGTAAACGATCCAGATATCCAAAAAGTGGGTGCTCACGTTTGGCATGGTAAAGAATACGTCTGGATAGGTGGGGTTTATGGAGATAAGGACTGGAGGATACTTGTCCACCCGTTAGGGGAGAACGTTAGCAGAAAGCATATCGATAGAGACTTGCATTGGTACGATAAATATCCCGATCTCAGACCGGTGCTTGAGAAATCGGCCTTAGGCGGTATCGCAACACAGAGCTGTGGATA
>QMZD01000187.1 GCA_003662985.1 Archaeoglobales archaeon
CCACGTGCCAAGCTTTCCCGAATACGGCAAGCTTTCCGGTATGTCGCTTGAAGAGCTCAACAGACACAGAATCGAGCCCGACCCAAGAAAAAAGGATCCAAAGGATTTTGCCCTCTGGAAAGCTGCAAAAGAAGAAGATTATAAGGCTAAATCCTATTTCGACTCTCCTTGGGGTGATGGAAGGCCGGGATGGCATATCGAATGCTCGGTTCTTGCGACAAAGTATCTCGGGGCTCCCTTTGATATTCATGGTGGCGGAAAAGACCTGATTTTTCCCCATCACGAGAATGAACGGGCTCAGAGCTACGCTCTTTTCGATGTCGAGCCGGTAAGATACTGGATCCACAACGATTTCGTCACCATAAACGGCGAGAAGATGAGCAAGAGCCTTGGAAACATCATCAAGATAAGGGATGTTCTCTCGAGGTTTGAGGGAGAGGTTTTGAGATACTTCCTGCTTTCTGCCCATTATAGAAGCCCTCTCGATTATTCGGAGGAGGCGATCAAAAGAGCGGAAAGATCGTACAATTCGATAAAGAATGCAATTGAGAACTTGGATATGGAGATAGCTGCGCTGAAGACCTTTAGTATCGATAAGGAAAACGATGAAGAGAAAAAAGAAGAGAAAGAGAAAAAGACAGAAGTTCTTAAAGAGATGGAGAGGTTTGAGGAAGAATTCAGGAAAGCTATGAATGACGATCTAAACACTCCAAGGGCCTTAGCCGTTCTCCACGAGCTTGCAAGTTTCATAAACCAGGTTGTTTCAAGCGGTGCCTTTTCCATCCACACTCTTGAAGATCTTTTCCAGAGATCGATTGCTCTGTGTAAAGTGCTGGGATTCTTCGAGAAGTATGAGAGAATTCCCGAGTTACACAAATATAAAGATCTAATCAAAGAAAGGGAAGAGGCGAGAAAGGCTAAGAATTTCCAGAGAGCTGATGAGATTAGGGAAATACTGAGAAAAGAGGGTATAATTCTCATCGATACTCCCAGAGGTACGAGATGGAAAATGGGGTAATGAGCTTGATTTTACCAGACATTTCACATTCAACTTTGCCCTTTTATCTCACTATCCCATCCAATAAAAATCAATCCAAGGGCGTAGCAATTATCGCCTTATCCTCTTCCCCATCACATTTCCTGAAAAGATAGAACCATTCTTTACCATCTAAACCCGATTCGAGTTTGTTTCTAACATTCCAGTATTCGGAGGGTGGAAGAGAGAATCTGAGGGTTATCTTTCCGGCTCCGAGTTTCTTTAGCTTATCGTTAATCTCACTGAAATTGAAGCTGCAGATTTCTTCCACACGATAATCCCTTACGAAACTGGACGAAGACCGGGTGTTAGAGGAGAGCACAACCCTCTTCCCGTCATCTATTACGATGCTGGCATGCAAATCCAGCTTTCCCAGAAGATTTGGAAGAAGTCCGGCTTTAATAACGGTGAAGTCAACCTCATGCAAAAAATCTTTTATCCCATTTGGCTCAGGCTGAATTTCTTCTGTTTCATTCGTTACTCTCTCCATCGATGGAATGCTGATGGCAGAAACCTCGCATTCAGCCAGCTCATTGCAGTAAAGGGCCAATCTGTTAAGTCTGAAATTAAGGGAGGTGTATTCCTTTTCCCCCTCTATCGGAATTCTTTCGGGCGGTAATTGAGGGGGAAGCTCAAATGCAATTTTCGATGTGATTTTCGAATACCTCTCAATAACCTTCTCCGGAGGGGGTTCGAGGTTTTCTAAAGTTCTTACCTTTTCCTGGGGTGGTCTCGATGGATCTGAGAAAACGATCTCTGCATCGATTTGCCTGGCAATTTCATCACTCAACGCATCTCCAACGATGATTTCAGCATCCTCACCCATCGCCATCAAATTTAGTTTAGCGAGGTACGCCCTCTTTTTGTCAAGCTCCACTCCTATTGCTTTCTCGCTTTCCCTTGCAAAGTAAATCAGTTGAGCTCCAGATCCACAGCTTACATCGGCAATAGAGTTCGTCTTCAGCCTCTTTGCCCTGTATTCAGCAACGGATGGGGGAGTCGAATATCTCAACCCATCTTCGTCAAAGAAGAGTCTTGCCGCAAGTTTTCCGAATTTTTCCCTAGCCTTAATTCTATTCCTGGCGATCTCAAAGATGTCTTCCTCGTTGAGAATAGGATTTTTAAGCCTGAGTTTTTTGTTAAATCTCCTAAGATCCCTTAAGATCCTCTCTTTACCGTAACCCCTTCTTATCCTTTTTAAGGAGAACTCCACAGCCTTTTGAATCTTAAGGTATTCTTTTTCAATGGATTCTACAGAATGTCCCATCTTTCCGTAAATTACATTTTTAGTTTAAGCCGTTATACAGTTCAGTGCTTTTTCCGTTTAATCTCAACGATGTCACCCAGCGTAGGTGTGAGGCTTTTTCTACCAAAATCGAGTTTAACCTCGGTAACCTTCTCCCTCAGCTTCAGGTTGAAGAGTCTTTCAAGCTTGTCAATTACGGATGGCTCAGGGGTGATTTCAGCATTTTCAATCTTCCGAATCAAAGATTCCTTTTCCTGTATCTTCTTCGCCAGAACCTCCTGACTCCAACCCCTCTTTTCTCTCTCCCTTTTTATTATCAGATTGTAGTTTTCCAGCAACTCCTCCTCGAATTCAATCGTCTTTGCCCTTTTTTTCCTGAAGAGGATTTTCTTAACCCCCCTCTGAGTTATTTTTTCCACCGGTTTTTCGCTGCCAAAGTTCTTGCAGAATTTGCAAACCGTTACCTCGCTGCCCTCAATAAGTACTTTGTATCCCTTTCCCTTAAGCTCTCTACCGCAAACCTCACATTCCATCTAATCCACCCTAAAGCACGGTTTTATCCAAGATACATCATGTGTTTTTCTCCAAGAGATATTTTAATTTTGTTTGTTTTCTTGCTGTTCTACCCAGAGATTACTTAACGTTGTATCCAAAGATTATCCACCATCTTTTTTGAGATTTTTCAATACAAAAAATAGATGTGCTATGCAGCAGCAAACATATTTATTTGACATGATATCAAGAAATATTTATGATGTCTGCCATTTGGATTTCAAGTCTGGAAACGCTCAAGAAAGTGTTTCCCGAAGAGCTAAGTGAGTTCGAAAACCAAGAGGTAGAAAGATGAGCAGATATCATAGAGCTTATTGATAGTTGGTTTAAGATATAACAAAAACTTCGAGCGAGCTTGCTAGTTGTCCTTAGAAATTTATACAAACTTTTAATTTTTTATTTAACAATTCAATTTAATAGGTTTGTATTTTCTAACTTTCTGTTTGCGAGTTGTGGTATAAGGTTTTATGATGATGCAAATTCCAAGAGTTTCGCAAATAGGCTTCCAAAAATTACACGTTAAACATCTTTCCAGTTTTAATCGCAAACTCCATCTTTATCAAACCCTCTATTGGATACTTCACACAGTTTTGATGTCGTTTAACGCCATCTTTGCTTTTTTCCACCTTTTAAAGTCATCAATGAGAATTTTAAAATCTTCACAATCGTATAAACCCAATTTGATCATTATTTCAAGAATTTCCTTAAACTTCTCAAACTCCATCTCATAAATACTTTTGAAGTGCTCATCTATTGCCTTCAATTTTTCTTTGCTAACGTTTAACTCCAAACCGATCATCCTTCAACCGTCAGATCTAAGGTACTTAACTTTATCCATTTTACTTTACATTAAATCCAATTTATTTGTAAAACTTTTTGGACAATTAACTCAGACACTTAAGTAAAATTTACTTGATTTGAAATCAAATTTTTCGAAAATCTTATAACATCGGTTTTAAGAAATAAGAACATGGATGTCAGGTCAACTTTAGGCAGATTCTTGTTAATTGGAAGCATATTCTACTCGGGACACAAGATAGTCGAGGACCCGATAAGAGGAATTTTTGATAAAAGCAAGGCTGAACAGCTTATCAATCTGCAGGAAGAAATGGAAGACGCGTTCAGAATCGGAGGTATGCTGGATGTCGTGTCCGAGGGCAAAGAGGCAATCATCAGATACATCGACTTTGTTGCCGAGAAGACGGACAAGCCATTTATTCTGGATGGATACGTAGAAGCGAGGATCGCTGGACTGAGGTATGCTTATGAGATTGGAATAATGGACAGGATCATCTACAACTCGATAAGCACGATGAACACATTGGAAGAAATAAAGACCATGAAAGAGTGTGGAATAAAAAATGCTATCATATTCTGTTATGATCCCTCTTACACACCCCCATTCAAAAGACTGATACTGCTAACGGAAAAGGGACTGTTAAAAAGGGCTGAGGAGGTTGGTGTAAAAAACATTCTGATTGATGTCGTGCCAACAGACTTGAAGAGTTTGGGAAGTGTCATCGAGGCATTATTGCTGATAAAATCCACGTATAGCTATCCCATTGGCTGTGGACCTGCTAACGTTTCATATTATCTCTCAGACTTTTTGAAGGAAGAAATCGACATAGCCACGATAGTTTCAAGTGTGAATGCAGTTTCGCATCTGTTTAGCGATTTCCTGTTTTA
>QMZD01000188.1 GCA_003662985.1 Archaeoglobales archaeon
CATATTTTTCGCTGGAGAAATCGCTTATGGCTAAGTACTCGAAACCCAGTTTTTCTGACTCTTTACCCAATATTCTGGATAAAACTGGAAGCATTGATGCCCCATATCCCACTATAAAGCTTAATTCCATGGCATTAATCGTAACAAGATATTGTATTTAAGTATTATCATTTCTGAAGAATCTCCAATCTATTAAAACTCAATATGTTTGATCTGGAATGATCAGTTTGAAAGAATCAACATCAACAACTCTTACTTTCATCTCGTACACATCACTGAGCACTTTCCCGTTCAACACTTTCTCAGGCTTCCCGGCTGAATAAATTCTGCCACCCTTAATAAGAACAATCTTATCAGAATACATACCAGCCAGATTTGGGTCGTGGAGTGTTAATATGGTTGCAGTTTTTTTACTCAGCGTAATTTTTCTTATAATGTTCGAAATCTTGATTTTATTCTTAAAATCGAGATGGGCTGTTGGTTCATCAAATAGAATAACTTCTGGATTTTGAACCAGAGCTCTGGCCACTAAAGCTAACTGTAATTGCCCACCACTGATTTGAGTGTAAGGCTTATCTGCCAAATCCACTATTCCGACAAGTTTCAGAGCATTCATGGCCATTTTATAATCTTCTTCACTGGGAGAGTCGAAAACCTGGATTTGAGAGGCTCTTCCCATAACGACGAACTCCAGAACTGTATAAGGAAAACTTGGATGGTGGATTTGAGGGACATAGCCGATCTTTTTGGCCCTATCTTTCAAACTCATAGAATGGATGTCTTCTCCGTCTAGGTAAACACATGGAGCTTTTGGCTTGAGAATTCCGTAAATGCATTTTAACATGGTGGTCTTTCCACTACCATTTGGGCCAAGTAATGTCAAAATTTCCCCTTTTTTTACTCCCAAACTCGCTAACAGTTCAAAACCGTTATATCTAAACCTGAGATTTTTAACTTCAAGCTTGGCATCAAGTTTAACTTCAAGCTCAACTTCAGGGTTAACCATTACCACTCACCACCTGTCTTTCTCAAGAGATATACGAAGAATGGAATCCCGAGGAGGGTTGTCACTATCCCTATGGGGATTTCAAAGGTTGTTAAAGCTCTTGCTACATCATCTGCCAGAACCATGAACCCGGCACCTATTGCTATGGATAACGGTATGAGCGTCTTATGATCGGGTCCAAAGGCCATTCTGACGATATGGGGCATTATAAGCCCAACCCATCCGATTATTCCACAGTGGGCAACCGATATAGCCGTTATGAATGAGACGATCGAAATGTATATGAGCCTCATCTTCCCGACATCTATCCCCAGTATCTGCGCCTCCTCGCCCATCGAGAGCACGTTCAAATGCCATCTCATCAGGAATATTGCCAGGCTGCCGAGGATTATCGGAATGGCAATTCTACTAACAACATTCCAGTCTGCTCCGTTAAAGCTACCCATTAGCCAGTAAACCACTGCAGCAAGCTTTTCATGTTCCATTAAAAACTTTAGCATCGAAGTCAGAGCTGAGAAAAATGCGTTTATTATTATTCCAGCCAGAATCAGCGATATAACCGTTACTCTCCCCTTTATCTTTGCAAGGGAATAGGTTAGGGTCATTGCAATCATTGCGAAAATAAAAGCCGTGAGCTCTATACTTGCTGGAAAGAAGCCTATTGCTAAAGCTGCCCCAAAAGCAGCTCCAGCGGAGATTCCCACTATATACGAGTCAACGAGGGGGTTTCTGAATGTAGCCTGTAACACTGCTCCTGAAATTGCTAAAGCTGAGCCGACAAGCATTGCGGTAATAATTCTTGGGAGTCTTATCTGTAGTAGAACGGTTTGATAGGCAGTTGGATATGAATTCAAATCAAAACTGAACTTTCCAAAAGTTGCAATTTCAACCGTTTTGGCCACTATAATCTTAATTATAGCTAAAAGCGGTATTTTGTAAACTCCAATGCATAAGCTAAGGAGAAAGGCAAAAATTGGAAAAAGCAGGAAAAATGATAAGATTATTTCTCTCTTCATCCTGCGACCCTTTTCTCCATTTCCTTGTAACTTATTCCGTAGAATTGATTAAAGAGCCTCTGCGCTGTGGTGTTGAAGTCAATGTCCTTTAATTTATCTGGATACGCACACTTTGCAAAAGCCAAGACTCTCAATGGAATTCCTGTTGGATTCCAGCTCCCCCACCCTTTCTGATAGTAACCTCTTAAATCGCAAATCCTCCTCTCTTTTACAGCTTTCAAATCCTTCCATGCCGAATCGTTATAAATTGCCTCTGGTGATGGCTCTTTCTTGTACATGTAGAACAGGATTATCACATCCGGGTTCAATTCATAAAGTTGCTCAAGATTAATCTTCGGATACTTTTGAGTAAAGTTTTCAGTTGCTGGAATCGTGTTTATAGCTTTAAGGAGTTGAATGTTAACCCCATCTTTTCCCTCGGTAGTTATTTTTCCCCCTTAACCCCGTACATAAGGAAGGTCTTTACTCTTTCGTCAGCTGAAACCTTTGAGGTTCTTGAAACTGTTGAATTTATCTCCTTCTTTATTTCCTCAATTACTTCCTCTGCTTTCTCTTCTTTGTTGAACACTTCTCCCAGCAGCTTTATTGCATTGTAGAAGTCATCAAGATTTCTCACATCAATTGCAATGACTGGAATGCCTGTTCTTTCTTCGATGTTCTTTATCTTTTCAATATCTGCTTCACTATATGCCCATGTAATGACGCAGTCTGGCTTTAGCTTTACAAGCTCTTCTAAGTTTACTCCAGACCACAGGGAGCCAAGGTTTGGCAAATCTTTTGGAATCCTACCTTTTTCAGCTAAAACCTTGAGAATTGGGTTAGTTGTATGATATTTTCCAACTCCGACAACATGCTCGTACGTATCAAGGGTGTAGGTTAATATTTCGTAATCAGTGGTTAAAATCACGGCTTTCACGTCTTGCTTTGGAATTCTGACTTCTCTTCCGAATGAATCCTTGATTGTTCTATAGAAGCTAAACTCTTTTCCATAAAATTGCAGAAGTTCATCTGCAACTAGCTTCCAGTTCGGATAGTATTCAGGATAGATTATGTTACCAATCTGGTAGACCCCAACGATTATCCTCGGCCCCCAAGACATGAAGCCTTCAGGACCAACGAAAATCCCGTAAACGTGCCCCTCTTTTACTGCTTTGATTTCCCTCCATCTTGCATCCTTTTTTATCTCTTCCACCGTTTTTTCAAGCTTTTCTCTATCGTATCCTTGGATTATCAACACATCAGTTTTGTTACCCCAGTAAGCAATGATTTTCTCCAAATCGAGCTTTGGATATGGAGTGTTAAACTCTCTGTCAAAAGCCAAGTTATGAGCTCCAACGAGTTCGGGGATGTAGGATTTAGCTGTTCCCTTACTATAGACGTATGCCATACCACCTGCACCCTTAGGTACACTTATGTACAGGATGTTCTTTCTCTTCTCTTCCGGAATTTGACTTGCGATATCCTTGACTTTGTCCAATTTACTCTGCATCCAGTCTGCCAATTCTTTAGCTCTATCTTCCTCTCCAAAGACTTTGCCTAAGATTTCAACAACTTTAATATTGTCCTCAACACTCTGGGAGGTTAAGGCTATAACGGGGATATCAAGTTCTTCAGCTTTCTTAATCGCCTCCTCCTGCTTTGATTTGGGCCAATCCCAGCCTACAATTATCAAATCTGGGTTTAAGCTTACAATCGTTTCCCAGTTAAGTCCTTTAGATACCGTTCCAACATCAGTTCTATTCCTGACATTTTCCGGGAGATATACGTCCTTTCCAATCCAGGTGCTAACTCCAACTATTTTACCATCCAACCCCAGGCAATGCATAACCTCTGCCCAGTAGCTCTGTAAAACTATGACCCTCTCTGGAGGTTTCTCAATTGTAACGTTTCTTCCAGCAAAGTCAGTAATTGTTACTGGAAATCCTTTTATCTGGCTTATCTTCTGAGTTGGTGTCTCAGTTTTTGGTTTTTCTTGAATGACGCACCCAGCTATTAGTATAGTTAAAGCAATGACTAAAGCTACCTTTTTAACATCCATGCAATACCGTCACCAAGTTAGGTTTATAAGTGTTACTAACTTAGATAAAATTGTGAAAATTTAAGACTGTTATAGGAAGAATTGCTAAAATATTTAAAGCAAGTTGTATGCAGCTAAAATGGTGAATTGGGTGGAAATAGTAACGGTAGCTATTAAAACAATCAGCTTTGCATCCCCAATACTCCTGATCATGTTTACCGGATTGTTCGTTTCTGAAATTCTTATTGAACTTGATTGGATTAGGAGACTCGAAAAAATTGGAAAACCGCTTACCAGCCTGGCAAATCTTTCCCAAGTGTGTGGGGTAGCTTTCATCGCAGCAATAGGCTCTCCAACTGCAGCAAACACTATGCTTCAAGATTTGAGAGAGAACAAAGTTCTTACGGATAAAGAAGTGCTTCTCGCTTCTTTGC
>QMZD01000189.1 GCA_003662985.1 Archaeoglobales archaeon
AATTGATGTTGCAGAGATAAAAATCTGATTGAAAGTCTCTAAGCCTATTGTCAGTATTCCGAGCAAGATTGCTCCCACTAAGATGGATACACTTATGTTTATGAAGCGGATCAGCGACAGAATAACGATTATAGAAATAAAGAGGGATAAGGAAGGATCCATAGGAATCTGACAACAGTTTAGTCAGATTGAGCTGTATTATCTTATTTTTGTCCCCGGCTCCACTTTCTTGTCCGGATAAAGCAGCACCGGCTCCCCATCAACGTCGGCAGCCAAAATCATCCCTCTACTCTCAACTCCCATGAGTTTCGCCGGTTTCATGTTGACGAGTATTGGGACAAGTTTCCCAACGAGATCTTCGGGTTTGTAGTATTCTGCAATTCCTGCAACAACCTGTCTCACCTCATCTCCAACATCAATCTCAAGTCTTAGCAGTTTCTTGCTTTTTTCGATCTTTTCAGCATTGATAACTTTCCCTATTCTTAAATCCAGCCTTTTAAATTCGTCAAAACTTATCTCAGGTGGGTTTTCATCCATAACAATCTCTCCTTCCTTTTCTCCTATTCCTCCCACTTTACCTTTCATTCTTTCAGTTTTCTCCATCGCCTCATTTACCCTCTCTGTCTCTTTTACCCCTTCTACCTCTTTTCCCGTCTCCTCAAACTCTTTTCTCTCTCCGCTCTCTGCCATCGCTATTCTTGTGTGCATTGTATCTTCCAGCTCAGCGATCTTTTCCGGAAGTACCTTTTCGAAGGGGATTTTTGGCTTTTGAATGCTGAAAGACTCGACGTTCAGAGCATCCTCAATCCTCGCTTTTGCAACGTCAAAACCCAGAAATTCTGAAAACTCCTTCATCGTTTTTGGGAGCACGGGGTAAGAAAGGATAACCAAGGCCTTGGCAATCTGCAAGCACGTTGCAACGGCTTTTTCACATTCATCGCGGTCAGACTTAATGAGATCCCATGGTTTTGCATTCTGGAAGTAGTTGTTTCCGTAGCTTGAGAGCTCCATGAAAGCGTCACTGGCAATCTTAAACTCCCAGTTCTCTAAAGCATACTTTATTTTGTCAATAGCCGTCCGAATAGCATCCAAAGCAGTATCATCGATTTTTGCCTCTACTTTCCCTCCAAAATTCTTCCAGGCGAAATATGTGACCCTATAAAGAAAGTTCCCCAAGTTTGCGATGAGCTCGTTGTTGACTTTATCCCCAAAAACTTCCCATGAAAAGTTCAAATCCTTTTGGTGGGATGTGTAGTTCACGAGATAGTACCTCAGGAAATCCGTATTTAGGCCTGAAGCAAGATAGTCGTCTTCAAGCCATACGACATACCCCCTTGACTTTGAGAAGGTCTTTCCCTCGACCTTAACCATTCCGCTTGCCACGACAGCGTTTGGCAAAGAGTAATCAGAGCCCTTTAGCATCGCCGGCCAGAAAATGCAGTGATGGTAGACTATATCCAAACCTATGAAGTGGACGATCTCAGCTTTGTTTCGAAGCCATATGTCTCTCCAGTCCATTCTGCCTTCACATGCTTTTTCGGTGAAGGAAATGTAACCTATCGGAGCATCAACCCACACGTATACAACGAGATCTTCTCCCGGGAACTTAACCCCCCACTCAAGGTTTCTCGTGATGCACCAGTCTTTCAACTCCATCGTAACCCACTGTTTTGCATAGTTCAAGGCATTCTCCGTCCCTCCAAGCTTCTCAAGAAATTCTAGAAGGAAATCTTTGAATTCGATAAGACGGAAGAAGTAGTGCTTCTGTTTTCTGTAAACGGCTTTAGCTCCACAGATCTTGCATCTTGGCTCTAGGATCTCTCCGGGCTCGAGATGCCTTCCGCAACCCTGATCGCACTCGTCACCTCTTGCTATCTCACCGCAGTAGGGGCACACACCTTCAACGTATCTGTCAGGGAGGAATCTATCACAGTTAGGACAGTAAGCAAGCTCTATCTCCTTGGGATAGATATAACCGTTCTCCAGCAATCTCTTAACGATCTCCTGGGTTCTTTCATGGTGGTATTCAGCATCCGTTCTTCCGAAATAGTCAAAATTAACATCGATCTTGCTGAAAACCTTTTGAAAGTGCTCATGATAGATATCAACAAGCTCCTTCGGCCTCAAACCCTCCTTTTCAGCGTTAATGACAATAGGTGTGCCATGACAATCGCTCCCACAGACGAAAATGACCTTCTCCCCAAACATTCGAAGGTATCTCACATAAACGTCAGCGGGAACATATGTCCTGAGATGACCGATATGAGCCTTTCCGTTTGCATATGGCAGCCCGCAGGTGATGAGTTTCATGGCAGATTGGTAATTGGTGGAGATTATAACTTTTTGGTTTGAGCTTCTGAGGGTGATGGGGTTTTGAGTCAGCTTAAAGGTTTAGCTGTGGAGGTTTGGCTATGAAGAGTTTGGTCGTTGGATGGTATTTCGAAATTCAATGGGATTTTTGGAGATTCGGAAGATTCGAATTCGGAAAAACTGGAGAACTGTAACGATCTAAACAATAGGGGGATAATATTGGATTTCAGATGAACCAAGGTTAAATCATCACAAGCTATCCAACTATCCACTTATCACCTGTCTGGTTTCGCAACACCGATCTTGGTGCATACATCCTCGATTGGACACTCTTCGCATAGAGGCTTAATCGGTTTGCAAACTGTCTGCCCGAAGGCGACGAAGGTTCTGTTAACCCTTCTCCACAACTCGGGTGGAACGACTTTTTTCAGCTCAACTTCAGTCTCTTCTGGCCTCTCAGTCCTTACAAACCCGAGTCTGTTAGCTATCCTATGCACGTGGGTGTCAACTGCTATCGTGTTCTTGTTGAAGGCGTAGGCCAAAACAACATTTGCGGTTTTTCTCCCAACCCCGGGCAGCTTTACGAGTTCCTCGAATGTATCTGGAACCATTGAGCTGTACTCCTTTACGAGTATCTCCGCCATAGCCTTGAGATTTTTTGCTTTGTTCCTGTAAAAACCTGCACTTTCGATTAAAGCTGCAATCTCTTCTTCTGAAAGCTTTGCGAGTTTTTCAGGTGTGTTTGCAACCTTAAAAAGGTTTCTTGCAGCCTTAACCGTTTGCTCATCCCTCGTCCTAGCGCTCAGGATGGTAAAAACGAGATGCTGGAAGGGATCGTTGAGAAATCCTTTGAGGATGAAGACTGGGGCTGATTTCTTCTTAGCTTCCCCCTCCATCAGATCCAGTAACTTCTCCCAGCCGATTGAGGATGAATTTTTCATGGGTTTCTCATTTACAATCAAAAAAGAAAGATTGGTTCTTCAACGGATTATTCAGCGGATTATTCAACCGATTATTCAAAGGGGTTATTCAACATCAATTCCTTTGAGCCAGGGCATCATTTTTCTCAGCTCTTTTCCAACCTTCTCGATTGGATGGTTCTTCTCCATCTCAAGCAGTTTGTTGAAGACTGGCCGATTTGCCTGGTTCTCAAGGATCCATTCTCTGGCAAACTCTCCCGTCTGAATCTCTCTGAGTATCTTCCTCATCTCTTCCTTCGTCTGCTCGGTGAAGATTCTCTTTCCTCGAGTCATTCCTCCATATTTGGCTGTGTCGCTTACAGAGTACCACATCGCGTAGATTCCGCCCTCGTAGATGAGATCTATTATGAGTTTCAGCTCATGCAGCACTTCAAAGTAGGCGATTTCAGGCTGGTAGCCTGCTTCAACCAAAACTTCAAAGGAGGACTTGATCATTTCAGCAACCCCACCGCATAGATCAACCTGCTCGCCGAAAAGATCCGTCTCGGTTTCTTCCTTAAATGTGGTTTCAATAACTCCGGCCTTCGTCGCTCCAATTCCCTTTGCATAAGCTAAGGCTTTTTCGAGGGCTTTGCCGGTATAATTCTGGTGTACGGCAACCAAGGCAGGAACTCCTATTCCCTCAGTATACATCCTCCTGACTATATGCCCTGGGCCCTTAGGAGCGATCATCGTAACATCAACAAACTCGGGCGGGATAATCTGGTTGTAGTGGATGTTGAATCCATGGGCGAACATGAGCATGTCCCCCTCTTTGAGGTTGTTTTTGATGCTCTCGTAGAAGACGGCCGGCTGAAGGTTGTCAGGCACTAAAAACATTATGATTTGTGCCTTTTTTACGGCTTCAGCGGTCTCAACAACTTCAAACCCATCTTTAACGGCTTTCTCCCAGTTCTTTGTTCCCTCCTTATCTGCAACAATAACATCCAAGCCCGAATCCCTCAGATTCTGGGCATGTGCATGGCCTTGACTTCCGTAGCCGATAATTGCGATCTTCAAACCCTTTAAAGTTTCTAGATCTGCATCTTTGTCGTAGTACACCTTCGCCATAAAATCACCGAGCAAAGTAGTGGCAGGTCGTTTATATACATTTCTCTCATATTTCTTTTATAGTTTAGGCTGATCGTAGACCTGAATAGTTTAGGCTGATCGTAGACCTGA
>QMZD01000190.1 GCA_003662985.1 Archaeoglobales archaeon
ACTTCCCTCAGAGTAACCAAACTTCTTTCCCAATTCAAATAGCTGTTTAAGATCGGTAAGCAAAGCCTTTAAAATCGGTTTTTCTTCAAGATCGACGAGTTTGAGAGACTCAAGATCTCTCGCGTCTCCCAGTGTTATTCCCCCGCAATAGCCGGGAACGAAGTTGCAGTAGTTGTCTATGTGAATGTGCCATGATCGAATGAGCTCATTCCTGCAAGACTGCCCGAAGAACACTTCTGCGGGATACTTTCTGAATAAATAGCCGAGTTTGTATGGAAGTCTGCCCATCGGTAAAAGCTCCGCATATCTCAAAGCTGGTATCGCTTTTTCGAATGGAAGCGTGTCTCTCAAGCCCATTTTCTTAAAGAGATGGTAGAAGATTTCTTGGTATACGATGACATTATTTCCAAAGATCTCTCTTGAAAGCTTTATGCACCTCTCCGTTCTTTCAAAGGGCACGCTCTCCGCTATGAATGGATTTACGCTTATCAGTATGCCATCAAGTCCAGAATCCTTAAGCTCGTCTAATCTCTTTTCGGTTACCCCATCGTTTTTGCACCAGAAACAGTTTGTTTCAACAAACAAGGAGGGAATTCCGAACTCGCTTGCCATCCTTACCGCCTTTAACAGCAATCTGAAGTTCATGAAGGGCTCTCCACCCGTAAAATGGAGTCCGCAATTGATGCCTATTCTCCCAGCACAAGGCTCGATTCTTCCTGCTAGCTGATCGAGAATTTTCTCCAGATCATCCTTTTTAATCCAGTCCCCCTCCCACTTTTTGGAGCATGCGTACATGCAGTGCTTGCATGCGGTTGTGCATTTGTATGAAAGTAGTATCCCGCCTGAAATCGGAGAGGGGATGGGTATGTGCATGAGTTAATCTCTTCTCAAACTCATATACTTTTTGTGGGGTTATCGTTATCCCCTTAACCTTGAATGACCGAATGAATAATCAAATACAGTGGATAATCAAATACAGTGCCTCTTCCTCAAAATCTCGATCTTTTTAAAAACAGCCCTCTCCAGATCGATTTGATGAAGACTGGCGAGAGTTGCGAGCTGAATGAAGACGTGGCGAATTCATCCTCAAGTTTTTCCAGCTCGATTTTCCCTCTTCCAAGCTTTTCCGAATTTACAGCTCTTGCTAATTCTCCCAATTCCTCAACGAGTTGAGAAATTGTAAGCAGCTCGTCTCTTCTGACTCCTAACTTCTCATCGATTTTCTCGACCGTTCCAGCTATCGTTTTTTGAACCCTTCCAAACTCCATGCTGGTTTTTAGATTGAAAGATTAAAAACTTAAACGGGAGAAAGGTTTTTACTAAAGGAAGAAAAATCCAGATTATGACTTTTGTTAGGAGGAAGATAAAACGGGAAGCTATCAAAGCCTTTGAGAAATTCGTATTCCCGGCCAAGGTGAGGTTCTTCAGCATGGTTGGAATCGACTTCGTTCCTGCAAAAAGGGAGAGCGTTTGGTACCCGGATCTCGACGGAAATAGCTCATTGGTTGCCATCCCGCTCACCATGAGAACGGTCGTGAAAAGATTCTTTCTACCTGAAAAGATTGAGAAATGAATGAGAGACGATTGAGGGGTAGTAGAATGCCTTTCATGAGAATAAACGGACTAAAGATTTACTATGAAGTTCATGGGAATGGAGAGGCGGTTGTGCTGCTCCACCACGGGTTCGGATGCTCGAAGATGTGGAAAGACATAGCTCCGGGGTTGGTGAAGGAGGGTTACATGGTTGTCATGTACGATAGAAGGGGGTACGGAAGGTCTGAGGAGGGTGATAACTTCGAGGACTTCTATACCGGAAGTAGCTTTCGCCGGGAAGCTGTTAAAGAGCTCCAAACTCTCCTCGATCGGCTCGAAATTAGCAAGCTCCGTTTAATCGGCCATTGTGAAGGGGGAGTTATAGGGGTTGACTTTGCTTCAGCCTTTCCTGATCGTGTGCTCTCGCTTGTGATGTCAAGCACCCTCTGTTTCAGCAAAATACCAATGGAAAAGTTCAACCAGGAGAAGTTTGTCCCATTCGAGGAGCTAGAGGAAAATCTCAAGGCAAAACTTACCGAGTGGCACGGAGATAAGGCTAAGAAACGCTATGAACTCTTCTCGAAATACGGTGGAGCTTACGGAAGGGGTATTTTTGATCTCAGAAAGGATCTGTCCAAAGTTACCTGCCCGACATTGGTGATCTATCCCGATAGAAGCTTTCTTTTTGATGTAGAGCAGGGGATGCTACTTTACAAGAATCTTCCAAAGGGTGAGCTTTGCGTGTTTCCAAGATGCGGACACAACACCTATGAGCAAAGGCCACAGGAGTATCTGTATCAGGTTACGAAATTCTACGAGAGGTTGAAATCTGAATAATTGGACCTTTGCTTTATTTTTCATCGAGAAATAAACCTTAAATAATATCGTTAATCAAGAATATAACATCCATGATGTCTCAAATAGCTTCAAAAGCGCATGGATTAATTATTTAGGTGATGTGGTTGTTCAATACAATGAAGAAGTGGAAAAGGAGTTAGGGAGTATTATTTCATTTGCTGAAAAGAGAGGAGTTTATTGATAATGTGATGGAGGGAAATTTGTGGAAGAAAGAAAAATTGGAAGGTTAATAGCATTAAAAACCAAATTCGAAGAAATCTCAAAAAAGGCAGAATATTTATTAAATCTTGAAATCAAGTCTTCTTATATGAAATATCCTTCTGAATCGGAGATTATTGCAATTATTGAAGACTACAATTCTGCACTGAGCCATTTGAATAAATTAGATTTAGCCGATCTTGCACTAATATTGCCCAGCATTTCCCAAACTGCTGAGTATGGTAATCTTCATAAAATAATTATAAACTCGCATGCTGCTGTTAATGCAATTGATAGTTTAATTCCTAAAAAAATTCCATCAGAACTTGCTAACCAACTAAATGATTGGAGAGATGAAATCAACAAAATTGAAGATTATGACATCTGCAAGAATCTAAATGAAGCACTTAATGAAATGCGCTACGGACATTATATTGCTTCAGGATTAATTTCTGCTCGCGTGATTATATGGATACTCCAGCAAATCCCTCCTGAGAGGAAAGACATCCAAAATAAGGATAAAAAGAAAGTAGATACATTGATAAAAGCAAGAGTAATTAAAAAAGATGATAGAGATATTCATGAAAGAATACTTCGTGCCGCAAGATTTGCAAGACATTTTGTCTCTCACAGGATTGACCGATATCCTACCTTAAATGATGCAAATTCTCTTCTCAGTGATGCTGTTAAACTTGGTATAATCTATACGAGTTTAAAAAAGAAAAGATAGAAAATAAAGGTGGTTAACATAAAAAGAACTTGAGGAATTATTTGGAGGGAAAAATGACTGATTCACAAAACAACAATCTTTCACAACGATTAAAAGAACTTGAAAATAAAATAGACGAAATAAACAGGAAAATAGAGAATTTAGTCGAGATGCTTAACGAAATAAAAGAGCAAAACAAATTTTCCTCTCTTGCAGGGTTAATCACCGCGTTAAGCATTGGAGTTGCTTATATATTTTTTGCATTAACTGTGCCCTCTTTAAGTGTTGAAATCGATCTTTCCTTAGTTGTTTGGATTGCTGGTTTGGTTATAATTTTTTCATGCTTGATATTATTTTTTAATAAGATTAAAAAATTTTTTTAATCTCACAATAAATTACTGAAAATCAATAGGGGGCTGATGAGCAATGAATCACAGAACCCACATCTTCTTTTCCCTTTTCTTTCTAGCGATAATCTATGAGATTTTTCCTATTCTCAATTCTTATGTTCTTTACATGATCGCTGGTGTGATTGCAGTAATAGCAGCTTTAATACCTGATCTCGATCATCCTAAGGGTTATTTGAGCACAGGGAGAAATTGGTATCTAATTCATCTTGCAATCCGTAGAACTACCACTCATAGAAGATGGACACACAGTCTACTTGGGTCAGTCATATTTACTATTGCTGTATTTCCGATCGCCCTTGTATGGGGCGCACCTCTAAATATCATTCCCTTTTTTATCGGTTATTTAAGCCATTTAGTAAGTGATTCTTTAAATCCAACAGGTGTAAACTGGTTTTATCCAAAAAAGAAAACTTATGGCTTAAAACTTATTAGAACTGGATCAAAACGAGAAGAATATTTCCAGAAAATAATTTTAGTTGCTCTTGTGGGGTTGTGGCTTTACGATGGATTGTATAATGGTGGTAGTTTATTCAGAGGACCATAAAAAATTAGGAGGCAATTAAAAATATAGCGAGAAAAACTAGTAAGAAAAAAATTGTTTACTAGCTTTTGTTTAAAAACCTTAACACCGCATCATTTAGGGAATAAATTCAGATCAAGTTTCTCATCAAGCTCCCTCACTTTCTTTGGCACCTCTGACATAATCTCCTTCTCGCCGATCCTAACCATGTAAACCTTGG
>QMZD01000191.1 GCA_003662985.1 Archaeoglobales archaeon
ATAGTACTCTTATTCCGTAAGTCCTTTTCTTCCTGACCAAATCTGCTCTCCTGTGCTGAACCCTCAAAGGTGTTCTCTGATGGATTATGCGGTTGCTCAGTTCTTCAACCGCTTTTTTCAGCTTTTCTTCCTCGACAATACAATCAAATCTGACTTTAGCCCTGTATTTTTTCCTAAAAGGTGCGCCTTTAAGAAATCTAACCATTTTTTCGTCAGCAAAGTCAAGATCCCTTACAATAACTTTTGGTGAAGCCTTGTCGTTGATTAGACTTTCAAGTTCCTTTAAATCCACCTTCCTCTTCTTTGGTTTGACGATTTCAAGAACAAATGGCCTTCCATTTCCAAGCATTCTGGCATCGACATCCTCCCTTCCCGCTCCATGGAGAAAAGCATTTTCTCCTCCCAAAACCTCAATACATGGCTCAGCGATTAGCTCTTCAACAGAGGTGTAGTACTTCTTCCCCTGAAAGTTACATTCCTCGCAACCCTTACCTTTACACTTCGAGCAGGTCCATCTGGTTTGGGATATGTTTCTCACTCTCTTGATGTACCTCCCAGAGATGTAGAGAGATCTTATATTGTATTCAAGTTCCATCGTCTCGGGATTGAAAAGAATTGTAACATCCGGTTTATTGAACTCGGTAATCTTCCCAGCTTTTTGAAGCCCTAAGCTGAGTTCGCGATTGAGCTGATATCTTATACTCCTCTCAGCTTCAAGTCCATATTTCTCGGCCAGAAACTCCTCCAAAGCCTTTAGACTTCCTTCCAGTCTTGTGCCAACGAGAAAGCTTTCAAATTCGTAGTCTTTTAAGTCATCAAGTATTTTTCTGCAAAACTCCTCTATCCTCCAGAGAATACCGTTGCAATATATGCATTTCTCCGCCTCAACGATTTTACACTCCAAGCTACTTCTTTCAGCGCACTTTTCGCAGAATTCAAGCTCGTAGACAGGTTTAAGCCTAGGCATCAGATGAGTTCTCCCGTATCGAACAGAGCTGGAAGATCAATCTCCAACCCAACCACAGGTGTTGTGAGATCGAATCTCTCAAGCACTTCAGGATGGATTTCGCCAAAGCTACCTACTTTGTTCCCACCCACTATCACATCTGCACCCCTTCCTGGAATGAATGCTCCATCACTCGTTTCTTCAGCTTCCCAATCAAAACCAATTTCTTTCATGAAAGCCTGGACGACACTCCTTATCTCGGAGAAATTGGCTTTGGAATGGGTTATTACAGCCGAAGCTCTTAGCCTGTTTTGCTTACCAACAACGACATCTCCGACTTCAAATATTTTCTGGGGCAATGGATGATGTCTGTTTAATGAGAGAACCTCAAGCAGAGATGGCAGAATGGATGTCCTCAAGATTGTATGATCCTCTGTTAATGGATGCTGCAATGGAACGAAGTCCTCCCAAGGCTTTGCTTTTCTGTTTAGGTAGTCGTACTGAAGCCTTTCATTGGTGAGGGTGAAGGTTATAACTTCAAGAAAGCCTAGGCCGAGCATTATCTCCCTTGCAAGATCTCTGCATTCAAACCATGGATGAGTCAAACCTATCGTGTTGGTTTCAGGGTAAACTGGTTCGATTCTGTCATACCCAAAGCCGATCGCTACATCCTCGATCAGATCCCAGGAGTGCATAATATCTGCCCTATAGGCAGGAATTTTTACTTTAAATGAGTCGCCAGCTTCTACTTCTACCCCATACCTCATCTTTTCAAAGGCTTTTATGATCTCATTATCGTTCAATCTAAATCCGAGGAGACTGTAAATCTCATCCTTTTTAACAGAAAACTCTCTGGGATTTAGATTTGGTGTTCTTTCACTTCTATCTGGGTAAATTATTTCAACGCTCTGAATTTCTCCGCCCCTATCGAAGAACATCGATGCAAGAATGTTCAAAGCCTTATCGACGTTCTCATCAAAACCGGTTACGTCTATGAAAAGATCTGTCGTTTTCTCGGTTACCCTAGTTTTCTCAGCGTTTATTATCGGAGGGAAACTTATCGCTTCATCTTTAGAATCGACTATCATTGGATACCGATTTTTCCCCTCGAGGATGAAAGCATATTCTACACCTTTCGGGTGTTTAGAAAGAATTTCCTCTACAGTCATAACTTCGTCATAATCGAGAGGCACGAAGGAGAAGTCAGAGGTGACGCCTTCATATCTGAGAGGGAAGTAGACCTTGCTCAAGTCGTGAACACCTATTGCCATCTTCCTTCTGTTCCTTCCAATAGTCCAGTGCAGATCCTCCTGGATTTGCATAAGGGAGCGGATGACTTCATCATTTACTTTGATGTTTCTCACAACACAGCCCGTTATTCTTGGCCTAACCTCGAGGACGCTTTCAGAAACCTCAATTTTCCAGTCAGCATCTTTGACTGAATACTTCCTCAATCCGGGTTCGATGTCCAGAAAACCTCTGAGAGCTCTTGCTACGCCCTCAACGCTGTAAAGGTCGGGCCGATTGGGGAAGAATTCAACGTCAATGTATTCCTCTTCCACCCTTTCAATATCGCATCCGAGCATCGGCAACCTTTCGAGTATCCTCTCCCTTTCAACCCCAACCATCCTCTCAAGCTCGTCCCAGTAAAGCGTGATTACGGGCATTCAAACACCTCTTTAAAAGCTTATTTTCTTATAGCGGGAATTTCTCTAAGCCATCCGATGTCGGGCTGATATAGTTTCCTGAGATCCTTCATGCCGAGTCTGAGCATCGCAAGCCTGCCCATTCCAAGACCCCATGCAAGAACTTTTCCTTTGATTCCTAAGGGTTCGGTCACCTCCTTTCTGAAAACTCCTGCCCCTCCGAGCTCGATCCATCCCAAGCCTTCCACATACACCTCTGGTTCAACGCTCGGCTCTGTGTAGGGGAAGTAGCCGGGGCGAAATCTGACCTCTTCGAATCCCATCTTAAGGAAGAACTCCCTCAACAATCCAAGCAGATGCCTGAAACCAACATCTCTATCGAGAACGACTCCCTCCAGCTGATCGAATTCTGGTAGATGAGTTGCATCAATGCTCTCCCTCCTGTAAACCCTATCGATGCAGAAAGCTTTAACCGGTGGCTCAGGATTGTTTGCAAGATAATGAATCGTTATGGCAGTTGTATGAGTTCTCAAAACGAGCTTTTTCGCAGTATCGAGACTCCAGCTTCCACCCCAGCCTGTCGAGGCTGTTTCCCATCCGTTAAGATGAGTTTCGCGAACTCTTTCAACGTAATACTCATCCAATTCGGTGTACTCATCGAGATAAAACGTGTCTTGCATATCCCTTGCGGGATGGTCTTGAGGTTGGAAAAGAGCATCGAAGTTCCAGAAAGACGACTGAACGAAATTTCCCTTAATCTCAGTAAAACCCATTTCCAGAAAGATCTTCCTGCATTCCCTCACTATTCTTTCGTAGGGATGGAATTTTGCTACATAAACAACCCTTGAGGGAATTTTGATATCGTATCTAAGGAATTCCCTGCCCTTCCACTCTCCTGAGATCAGCAATTCCTGAGTCAGATCCTTAATAACTTCTTTCAGCTCAGTTTCAGGTTTCTTGATTATCTTCACAAAAATATCTTTTTTCTCAACGGATGAGACGAGTCTCCTCTTTAAAAGCTCTTTTAACTTGGTTTCAGGAACTTCCGAACCTTCTTTAATCTTTCTTAAAATATCCCCTTCTTCGAACTCCGCTTCCTTTTTAACTTCAATTACGTTACCTTGAACATCAACTATTCCCTTTTTCCTAAGCCAGCCCAAGGCTATACCGAATTCCCTACCTAATTTATCCTTTAAATAATCAACCCTGTTTTCCCCCTTCTTCAGAAATTCGTAAAGTCGTTGCTCGGGTAAACCCCTTTTGAGGTAATCTTCACCCTCATCGGTAAGAAAATAATCCTTCTTCGTCCTTGAAATAACCTCCGCAAAACCTTTTTCCTGAAGCAAATGCGCAGCTTTAAGCACAGCATCCCTGTTCATCCCGCTGATCTCGGCTGCCTGAGCTAAAGGATACTCAACACCAACTTCCAGAGACTTTACCAGAGTGACTTCGATGGGGGAAAGCATCATGGAAACCAGAAAATCTGGAGGATATAAAAATATTTAGTAATAAGTACCCTCATCTAGTACTCAACTTATTAGGGGGATTTTTACGTGCTGCACAGATCCTGAAGCGAGGCAATCTCTTCCAACTTCGATGAAAAAGAGAAAAAGTTTTTACGCAACTGCTAGCCGAAGGTCGGAGCCCCCCACTTACATTTGGCTAGAGAATTTTGATTGTACAATACGGATTGTGCAGTCGATCCAACTCAAAAAGTGCTCTTAGACAATCAAATCTAAGGGTTTGTTTTCCCCAATCACCATTAGAGCACAAAACTTTTAAAATTAGATTGCAATACTTTATCCTGAGCCGGGGTTGCCGAGTGGTAAGGCGATGGTCTGCTAACTTGAATCA
>QMZD01000192.1 GCA_003662985.1 Archaeoglobales archaeon
CGGAATTCTTGCTACAGATCATCTAAGAAGTGGAAAAGATATTATAATGAGGGAGGAGTGGGAGAAAAGGTACCTCAATTAGGAACCATCTAAAACCAGTAAAACCAAAGCCAAAGCCAAAACAAAAAAGTCAAATAAATAAAAATTAGAGGTTTTCAAGATTCTTCTTGTTTTTCTTTATCTTGAAGTTGGCCAATTTTTCCACAACAGAGACGTCTGCCTCAGAAAACTCCGCATAACCCTTTTCTCTGATGAAATCGATGATCCTCTTTCCCACCTCGGTTCTCACGATGACCGTTGAAAATCCATCCTCACTACCAACACTCCCAACGCTGATGTCGCTTTCAACTCCGGTAAAGTCTATGCAGTGTTTACAACCAGAAGGTACGATCTCCTCAAGCTCCTTTACCGGAAACTTTACTTCCTCCCCATTCTCAAGTGAAACTATGAACTTACCTTTGGTAATATCCGTCTTAACCGCTTTGGTTAAATCAACACCCTTCTTTTCCAGAAATTCCTTTAGCTGGTGGTAGTAGAAGTTCTCGGTGCAGAAGAGGGCTATCGCAAGATTGACCTTCTCTCTGAAACTTGCAACCTCTTTCTGGATCTTCCGCAATCCCGACACCATGCATGGTGTGCCTATAAAGCCAAGCCCCTTCTTAGCTCTGAAAACGGCTCTTCTCATCTCCGGCATTACGTCAGCAAAGCTGTACTTTGTGCCGCTTGCTGTGCCTTTCTCAAGCTGCTTTGGCTTTCTTATCGTAACAACTTTTGTCTGCCAGTCTTCAGTTCGATCAACGAAAAGTGATGCGTCGATCAGCTCCATTTCAAGGGCGGAAGCTATGATTTCCGTGACCATCGCCCCGTCCTGGCCTTTGTATCTTTTTGATTTTGCGGCCAAAATTTCTATGTAATCACCAAGACCGCTCAAAGGCTTGTAATCCCATCTTGGGCAGACCCTTACGCAGCTCCCACAGTCTATGCACTCCTCCTCCCAGTTCGGAAAGTCTATTGGCTTGTCCCCAGCCGTAATACCGTAAACAGGACAGATCGTTGTGCAGGTAGCACAATGACTGCAGAGTCCGGAATCTATGACCTTCTCTTTAAGATTTCCAAAGTACTTAACATCAATTGGTTTCTCGGGCAATTCGACGACGTTCGAAAATGTAGCCTTCATGTGCTCACCTCTCCGACCTCAACAAATCCCAAAGCGTAAGCAGGACAGTTTCTTATGCACTCTCCACATCCTCCACACGTTTCAGGGTCTATCGTTATCTCCACCTTCGAGTCCACTCGATTTGCTGTGATCGCCTTTACCGGGCACGTGAGAACGCATAACTCGCATCCAATGCAGTTCTCAGGCTTTACAAAGCCTGCACGTTTGTATTCTCTGAGCTTGAGTTCCTTCTTCAGTTCCATGAATTTCGCGATATCGAATACCTCCTTACCAACCCTTTCAGACATTCTCTCGAAGTCCTTGACCATCACTATTACATCGTTCGGACACTTTTCCGCACACTTACCACAGAAGTTGCACTTCTCAAAATCGAGTTCATATTTCTTCAGCATCTTTCTGCCATCGGGCTTTGTTTCAACCTCGATTGTTATTGCTCCTGGCTTACAAGCCCTCTGGCATGCTTTGCACGAGGTGCAGTTCTCCAAAGTATACACAGGATGCCCAAAATAATTTTCTGGTTCCAAGCTATCACCCCGACTTTCTAAGCTCATGGAGTTCGGTATTTAAATAATTTGGATTTTCGAGTTTTTTCTTTTCAAAGATTTTATCAATCCCAAACCAGTACTTTGTTTAATAATTTTAAAAAACAGAAATTAAAGAGATTTTAACAATCTAAACCCTACTATAAAATTTTTCAAAATTAGTAAGAAAGCTTTCTGGATTTTCTATTCAAAAAACAACAATAACTAAAGCTTTAATCATCAAGATATCAGGTCTAAAGTGAAATTATCCTGATTAATTCTCGGTTTATTGTAAAAATGACGAAAAATTTAAAAATCAATGGACTAAATAGATGTGCATCAGAATTTCTTCCATGATGATTTGATCAAAAATTAGAAGGTGGTGAAAAAGATGGTGGGTGATGACAATGATAGTGGGGAAGCACATAATTGCGGAGTTTTATGGGGTTCCAGCGGACATTATTTCCAAAGAGGACACTGTGAGGGCTATAATCGAGGAGGTGGTAGATGAGGCTGAACTTACGAGGGTAGGTTCAGTTTACAAGCAGTTTAATCCACACGGCGTTACCGGGATTGTTTTGATAGCCGAATCCCACGTTTCTATACACACTTGGCCTGAATACGGGCTTATTAATCTCGACATTTTTACATGTGGTGATACCTCAAAGGCCGAGAGGGCCTTTAAGCTTTTTATCGAGAAGTTCAAGCCGAAATCCTACCGCCATTACGTTCTCGACAGAGGGTAAGAGATAGGGTAAACAATGACAGAAACAAGGGCAATGATGGAAAGAATAAGAAAACAGATACTCCAGAATCTCTTTAAACCTAGATCGGTCTACGAACTACTCTATCTTCAAGATTCAAGCCTTCCTGAGGTATTCGAGTTGCTCAAGACCATGGAGAAAGAAGGTCTGATAAGAATAAGCGGTGGAAAAGTCGAACTGACTGACAAAGGAAGGGAGAGGGCCGAAGGACTCGGAGCAAAGTATTTTGGTGACATCTACTGCCAGAATTGCGAAGGAACCGGGATAGATATAACCAAGGAATTCTTTGAAATTCTTAAAAAATACAAAGAAATCGCCAGCAAAAGACCCGAGGCGATTGAAGAGTACGACCAGGGCTTCATAAGCATGAACGGAGTTATCAGAAGGGTTGAGTTCATCTACGATCGTGGTGATTTAGCGGGCTCAAAGATCTTTGTTGTTGGGGATGATGACTTGCTTAGCATTGCCGCATCGCTCACAGGTTTGCCTTCGAAGATCTTCGTTGTCGACATAGACGAAAGGCTGATCGATTTCATAAACAAAGTGGCTGATGAAGAGGGTCTAACAGTTGAGGCTATGAAATACGACGTACAGCAGGCGTTTCCTGAGTTCCTGAGGAAAAAGTTCGATGTTTTTGTAACCGATCCAGTTGAAACCATCCCTGGCTTGAAGCTCTTTCTTTCTAGGGGGGTTTCAACCCTCAAAGGTGAGGGATGCTCCGGCTATTTTGGAATTACAACCCTCGAGGCTTCCAGAAGAAAATGGTATGAGATCCAGAAGTTGATCCTAGAGATGGGTTTCACAATTACAGACATAAAAAGGCACTTCAACGTCTACCCCGAAGAGGAGAAGAACTTCTTCAGATTTCAGGATAAGCTTCCAATAGTCAAAAAACTCGGCGCCAAAATCGACTTCAACTGGTATAATTCCTCCCTTTTCAGGATAGAATCCATAACCGATCCAAAACCTCTCGTAGAGGGGGAAATGAGGATTGATGAAAAGGTGTACAAGGACGACGAGAGCTGGGCAACTCCCTATTAATACAACTCCCTATTAATTTTTCAACTAAAATTTTAGGTAATCCGAAAATTTAATTTACAGAGGTGTTTATTCAGGCGTATGGAACAAAAAATTGCTTTTTCAACGGTAAAAGGCGGAATCGATGATACTGTGACAGAGATTTTTGGAAGATGTCCAAGTTTCACGATAGTCAGTGTGAGAGACGGTGAGATAGAAAACGTAGAAGTTATGGAGAATACCTTTGCCAGTCATGCTGGAGGTGTGGGAATAGCGGTCTCCCAAGAGCTTGCAAGAAGGGGCGTGAAAGCCGTTGTCACAGGAAGAGTCGGATTTAACGCCATGGAAGTGTTAAAAAAAGCTGGTATACCGGCTTATAATGGTGCAAATCTCAAAGTTGAGGATGCTCTAAGAAAGTTCCTCAACGGAGAACTCGAGAGAATAACAGAGGCTGGAGGGGGAAGAGGAGGAGGTATGGGTAGAGGGATGGGCATGGGAAGAGGTATGGGAGGGATGGGTAGAGGCTGGCAATAATTTCAAAAAAGGATCTAGAGAGATAAGGGGTTCAGATGAAGATAGCGGTTGCTTCAGGGAAAGGTGGAACGGGGAAAACCACAGTTGCGGTGAATCTGGCTTACTTCAACGATCTTGAATTGGTGGATCTCGATGTGGAGGAGCCAAACGCACATATCTTCATTAAGGGAAAGGTTGACAGCGAAGAAGCCTTTACTTTTTCGCCAGTAGTTTTGAAAGATAAATGCACACTATGTGGAGTTTGTAGGGATGCTTGTGCTTTCCACGCGATACTCATCTTCGACGAGGTCGAGATTCTCACAGAGTTATGTCATAGCTGCAAGGCATGCATGCATCTCTGCCCTGAGAAAGCGATTATAGAAGGAGAAAGAAAGATAGGGGAGATCAAGACGGTAAAAAATAAAATCAAACTAACCTATGGCAAGCTAA
>QMZD01000193.1 GCA_003662985.1 Archaeoglobales archaeon
ATGTCTCCTATCCCCCTTTCCATAAGATCTCTCTGCAGCCTGTCTTTTATCTGCGAAACCTGCATGCCGCTGTACTCTCCAGTAATATCCAGAAGCACCCCCTTGTGAAACTCCTTCTTGTAGAGAAGCTTCGTCGCTCTCTCGAGCGCGGGATCGTTCTGACTCTTTATTCCCATCCCCTCAACTATGCTCTTTGCTGGAATCTCAGAGGTTTCAGCCTCAGCCCCCCCATCAACAGAAATTAGCACGATCGGCTCTATTTTTGTGAGTATATCTTTGAGATTGTATTTCTCAGCAAGCTCGCTCTTTTTTAACTCCTCAATTGCAACGTAGTCGTAGGGGGCATGGGCGGGAACGCTCATAACAACCCCAGTTGCATTATCCGTGTCAACGAATTCAGCCGGCAGAATCGGTATTTCACTTCCGGTGACTGGATTTACTGCGTATTTTCCGAAGAGAGTTTCCGCATCTATTTCTCCAATCAATTCAACCTTTTTATCTGTATATGTCAGTTTTTCGTAGGCCTCTTTGCTGACAAGCCAAGTCTCATCATCAACCTTCGCAAGGACATACTTCGTTGGCTTAAGCCATATGTTCGTGACACCAAACACAGTTTCGGGACGGAGAGTGGCACATGGAAGGATAATTTTTTCTCCATCCCTTTCGTAATAAAATTTTATAACGGTAAAATCGATTACCGTTGCATTTTCCCCATGAAGCAGATCGTGATCCTCAACCGGATTCCTGTCGTGGGGACAGTATCTGACGGGGTGAGAGCCTTTTACAACGTAACCAAGCTTTTTCAGCCTGTAAAACTGCCATTCGATGAACTTCTGATAGGCGTCGTCTGTGGTTGTGAAAACCCTTCTCCAGTCAATCGAATAGCCGATGTTCTTCATCGCCTCTAAAGCCTCCTTTGAGAAGTATTCGACGATTTTCTCCGGGGTATCGAGGGTTAGCAAAACCTCTTTCGGCACATCGTGGAAGTTGCTGTAAACTTCAATTGTGTTGGGATCCTTTTTCTGGATCAACTCCGCAAGTCCTATAATCGGGGTACCAGTTACGTGGAACCCCATGGGGAAAAGCACGTTATAGCCTTTCATCCTTTTATATCTTGCGACAGCATCTCCTATTGTGAAGGTTCTCGTATGGCCGGCATGTAAATTACCGTTAAGGTAAGGATAGGGAATTGTTATGAAGAACTTTGGTCTCTCCGAAGGTTCAGGCTGGAAGATCCTCTTCTTTTCCCAGAGGCTCTGCCATCTCCTCTCTACATCTCTGAAGTCGATTTCGACCATGCTATGTGGCCAACTGGATTGCTTAAAAATATTTTTGATGGGTAACACTGATTTACTTACAGTGGATTTAAAATTTAATCTCTAAAAAATCAAAGATTGGAGGGCGATTCTAGAGTGATCGTTTCTTAAAAGATTGCTAGTATGCATTGTTCTACGATATTGATAGCAGATTTAAATCACTGAAATTTCTTATAAATAATTTTCGGTATTAATTAACGAAATATTTAAATATTAGAAATCTAAATTGATTAAAGGTGATTTTCCGATGGTCAAGCTTTTTGAGTACCAGGGAAAGGAAATTCTGAAAAAGGAAGGAATAAGGGTTCCTGAAGGAAGAGTTGTATCAGATCTCAATGATTTGGTGAAAAAAGCAGGGGAGTTGAGCTTTCCAATTGTTTTAAAGGCTCAGGTTCTAACGACAGGCAGACTCAAAGCTGGAGCGATAAGGTTTGCTCAGACCTTGAAAGAGGCTGAAGAGGTAGGAAAGGAGCTTTTGGGGAAAGAAATTAAGGGTTTAAGGGTTGAAAAAATTCTGTTGGAGGAAAAACTGGATTATGAAGGGGAATTTTATCTTAGCATAATCGTGAACGACTCTTACAAGGTGAAGGCTCCTGAAATCATCTTCAGTCCCGTTGGCGGAGTTGATATTGAGAGTATTGCTGAAAAAAGCCCTGAGAAAATCGTGAGATTCAAAGTTGATTACCTGAGACCATCTGAAGTTTTGGAAACGGAGTTCAGGGAGATGCTTGTAAATAAGCTTGCGAAACTCAGAGATGCTGACAAAATTGTGGAACTTATTGTGGAGTTTGTGAAAAAAGCGTATAGGGTTTTTGTTGACTGCGATGCCAGAGTCCTCGAAATAAATCCGATTTTTCTCTCAAGGGGTGATCTTATCGCTGGGGACTGCAAGATAACCATCGATGACTCATCCGTTTTTAGACATCCCGAATTCAAGTTTGATGTTCCGAGGGATATGGAAAGGCCAGCAACGGAACTTGAGAAGATAGCCTGGAAAATAGAGGAGAATGATTACAGGGGAACGGCCTATTTCGTTCAGCTGAATGAATTTAACCAGCTTCAAAGCAAGGGTAAAGGCTATATAGCCTTTCACGGGATTGGAGGGGGAGCTTCGATGCTTGCTGCCGATGCTTTGATTAAAAGCGGTTTCGTTCTTGCAAACTATGCAGATAGCAGTGGAAACCCCCCTGCAAGCAAGATTTACAGACTTATAAGGGTGATCATGGCGCAAGAAGGGATTGAAGGCTACGTAATGATGGGGGCCGTGTTTGCTTCCCAAGAGCAGTGGCATCATGCCCATGCTCTCGTGAAAGCGTTTAAGGAAATTGAGAGAGAGAACCCTGAAAAGATGAAAGGCTTCCCCGTTGTAATTCTTCTGGCTGGAAATAAAGAGAGAGAAAGTCATGAAATCCTTAGGAAAGAATTCGGGAAGATGAGTTACAATTTTGAGCTTTACGGCAGAGATTACATCTACAAACCAGAGTTCATTGCCGAAAGGTTTGTGGAGCTTGTTGAAAGCTATAGGGGGCTTGGAAATGGTTGATATGGTTGATATGGTTGACTACGTTATCCCTATACGAACCGGCAAAATAGTCATCAATCACAAAAAATGCGAGGAATGCGAGGTTTATGAATGTGCAAAGGCATGCTCCCTTTATGGAAGGAACATAATCCGGATTAAAAACGGAAGGCCCATAACCTTTCTGGGCGAGGAAGAAATTCGAAGAAGGGATAACGAGTGCCTCGCTTGCGAAATCAATTGTCCATATGATGCGATTAAGATAATTCTGGATTTTCCGGAGTTGGATCGGGGGGCCTAGAATGGCATTTCTGATCGATGAGGGAACATCTGTCATTATACAGGGGATAACTGGCAGAGAGGGGAGTGCTAGGGCAAGATTCATGCTGGAATATGGAACGAAGGTTGTTGCAGGGGTAACACCCGGAAGGGGAGGACAGGAAGTATGGGGAATTCCTGTTTATGACAGCGTTAAGGAGGTAATCGAGGAGTTTGGAGAGATAGATGCCAGCGTTACTTTTGTTCCGGGACCACAACTTAAGGATGCAGCTCTGGAAGCGATTGAAGCTGATATCAAGAAGATATTCATGCCAGTGGAGAGAGTTCCGCTCCATGACATCCTTGCAATTATCGCGTCAGCGAACGCGGCCAAAAATTCCATCCTGGTAGGCCCGGGATCGCTCGGCGTTATAAGTCCGGGGAAGGCTGTTGCCGGATGGCTTGGGGGGAGTGACGAGGCTGCAAGAGAAGCTTTCAAACCTGGATGCGTCGCAGTCCTGTCGAGGAGCGGTGGACAGACAGCTACCGTTTCATGGGCGCTCTCGTCTGCGGGAATTGGGGTTTCGACTGCTGTTCATGTTGGAACGGAGCCCGTTCTTGGGACAACGCTTGCAGAATACCTTCCGATGTGTGAGGAGGATAGAGAAACGAAGGCCATCGTAATTTTCGGAGAGATAGGTGGGGTTGCGGAGGAGGAGGCAGCCGAAGTTATCAAGGAGTACGGAATTGAGAAGCCGATCGTTGCATATATAGCTGGATCATCTTTGCCTTCGGGAATAAGGTTCTCCCATGCCAGTGCAATAGTTGAGGGAGGCAAGGGAACATTTGAAAGCAAAAGGAAAGCTCTTGAAAGAGCTGGAGTTTATGTTGTGGAGAGGCCTATTGAAATCGTTGAAAAGGTAAAGGAGGTTCTTTAAGAGGGATAAACATGCTCCTGAGAAGCTGTCTTTTTGTTCCCGGCAATAATTATCGGGCAATCCTGAAAACTGAGAAGCTCGAGTTTGATGCTGCGATATTCGATCTAGAAGATGCGGTACCGATTGAAGACAAGGAAACGGCCAGAATTTTTGTCAGAGATGCCATTGAAAAGCTAAAGTTCGATGGAAGGCTCAAGATCGTGAGAGTAAACGGCTGGGAAACGGGAATGCTTGAGGAAGATCTAGAATTTATTTTCAGGGGGACTTCAGAAGGCTTAGATGGAACTTTGGACGGAATAATGCTACCGAAAACGGAGAGTGCTGCTGATGTTTTAAAGTTGGAGAGGTTGATTGATAAGTTTAAACGAGGAAAAGAGAAAGTCAAACCCTTCATCATAGCACTCATCG
>QMZD01000194.1 GCA_003662985.1 Archaeoglobales archaeon
CCCTCCTTATCTCTTCTATCGGTATTGTTTTCCCGAATTCACGCCGTTATCTTTCAATATAGGATTTCGCCGGTGTTCAGCTTGCCCAATTACTTCCACAATCCAATATAAGATTTTATCTTCATCTTCCATAATTATTCCGGTATTCGTTTAACTTGCCGCATTTCCGAATTTCCTTCCCCCACACTCCCGCCTTTCCCCCCATTTCCCATTTGCGGTATTTGTGATTTATTTCAGCATCCCAACCCCCAAAATCCTCAATTTTCTTATATATGCGGCGCCGGCAAAGTAATAATAAAAAACAATACTAAGAGAAAGTGGATGGGAGGTGAATAAAAAATCATTAACGCCTAACGTACTTACTTACTAAATAAAACAATAGGGTGAAAAAATTAATTGATGATGTTTTGGAGTATTGGGAGCGCTTTCTTATAGAACTTAACACTGTTGTTCAGTTTCTCCAAATAGTTTGTTTTCAGTACTGTTCCATTACCGTGCCCAATCATGAATTGAATAATGGATTCTGGCACGCCCAGTTCTACCATCTTATTAATGAACCAATTGCGAGAGTGCTTGAGTTTGAGGTTGCCTTTTAGATTCTTGTGTATGATGTTTTCCGTAAGGTGGATTCTTTTAAGTTCCTTTGCTAATTCAATTGGCATGAATGCCTTGAACGAGTTCTTGTTACCACGCTTCCAATCTAAATCATAATATGCAACGTTGCCGTTAAAGTGCAATCTATTTGGATCAAACTCGCCTAGTAGCTTGATGGCCTCTGTAATTCTGATGCCTGAATAGAGCAGCAACTTCAATAGGAGTTTAATTCGTTCATCATCATTAACTTTCAATGCCTCTTTAACACTCTCATCACTAGGTACGAATGTATCGGTGCCATCCTTCTTTAGCTTTAGTATTTCTTTTAATTCTGCAGCCCAGCCTTTGCTAATAATGCGCCTTTCCACACAGTAGTTTATTAGATTCCTAACAGCCTTGGCAAACCAGTTCCATCCTTTATTTACCGTTAAACAGATTTCGATTAGATCATCAATACTTTCAATGGTTGCACCGTCAAGGTACTTGTTTAGGTAGTTGATATAGCAGTTGGCGGTTTTGCTATCTACTCTCATATGAATCCATTTATTGAAATCTTCTTTAAGTGAACTGTAATCAATCAGAACAGGCTCGGAAAGCCGTTGTCCTACCACTAGACTACTCGCGCTTTATCTGGTTTTGATTGGCTTTAGTTGAAGCCTATTTATTCAAACTTTTATTGGATTTATGAAATTTGTGGTTTACGAAGAAAGATTACTTGGGGCTTAAAGTTGTTTCCATTTAAGGAGAATATCTCAAAGATTTCGTTTTAGGAGAACATCTCAAAGAATGACGACTTTTCCAGATATGGAAGGGAGTAGATTTCTGGATATAGGTATTATCTCTACTTCAATTATTCCGATTTCTACCAATTCGGCTTTTCCACTCCACTCCTACCCACACAACACGACCATCATGCTACAGTATAATGTTCTGCTCGTATCCACACCTCGGGCATCTGTTCCCATCGAGATCGATCTTTTCGATGTAGAATCCATTCCTTTCGATCAGTAAATAACCACACCTCGGGCAAAAAGTGCTCTCATTTCTATGCCCCCAGACGTTGCCCACGTAGACGTATTCGATGCCATTCTCCTTTGCAATCTCAACTGCCTTTTCAATGGTTTTAACGGGAGTAACAGGCGTGTCAAGCATTTTGAAGTCAGGATGGAATCTGGAAAAATGAATTGGTATCCTCTTACTCAATCCAGAGAGCCAGGCTGTAAACTCCTTAATCTCCTCCTCGCTATCGTTTACACCGGGGATGACGAGATACGTCACCTCAACGAAGACCCTTTTTTTAACCAAATACTCAACACACTCCAGAACACTCTCAAGCTTTGCCTTGCAAAACTTTTTGTAAAATTCGGCTGTAAAACCCTTTACATCAACGTTGGCAGCATCTAACACTCCTTCAAACTGATCTATTGCCTCAGGAGTCATGTATCCATTCGTAACATAAACAACAAAAAGGCCTTTTTCTTTTACGAGTTTGCTGGAATCCAGAGCGAATTCATGCCAGATTGATGGTTCGTTATACGTCCAGGCAATTCCATCTGCCTTCCTCTCTATTGCCAGTCTAAAAATGTCTTCGGGTTTCATTTTCCTTAAATAAGGGTAGGTAAGGTCAGCAAAGGCTATTTCGTGATTCTGACAGTGGGGACATCGAAAATTGCAGCTTACGGAACCGAAGGAAAGCACCTTTGTTCCAGGTTTGTAGTTGTGTAGGGGCTTTTTCTCTATGGGATCTAAAGCTATTGCAGAAACCATTCCGTAGTTATAAACGTTGAGAACACCATCTTCATTCTTTCTTACCCTGCATCTTCCCCATTTATCGGGTTTAATTCTACATAGATGCATGCAGGTTCTACATTCCACCACGGAATTTTTTCTCGAATAGATTTTTGACTCAACAATCATAGTCACTCCACTAATCTACCCTAACGAATTTTACCTTTTCCCTCGACCCCAAATTGCCCCCATTTTCTCTCTAATTTTTTCCTTGCTTCATACTTTCATATTTCGCTTACTTCATACTTTCATACTTTGTACTTTTCATACTTTCATAAACTCTGCAAGCTCCGAAGCGTACTCTTCGGGAACGAGGTACGATATGGTTTCGTCATGGAACATCTTTGGGAAGTAAACATCACACCAATAGTATTTATCGAAGGGCGTTCTTGCAAGTATGTGCACATTCGTTCTGAAATGCTTCCCAAGCCTGTCAGCGAGGAACATTGAGATGTTGAATGAATTGAAACCTTTAGAACGGTAAAATCTGAGTATCCGAATCAATCCCTCAGAAATACCCGAAATCTGTTCTTCGGACATGGACATGAACTCCCGCTCCTCTGGAATTCCAATGAAGTGGTAGAACCCCTTTGGTGCGAATGCTGAAAGCCAAGCGGTTTTTTCCGTTTTTCCCACGTACCTTTTCCCTATCTCTTTCTCTTTCTCCAGCAAAACCTCCCAGAAATCCCTCTTTTTTTCCTCGTAGAATTCAAGAGCACTCCAGTCCATTCTTGCAAAGTAATCCGTTGACGTTTCCGAGACAAGGGCTTGGATGTGGGGGTGCATTATGCTGCTTCCCGCCGGTTTTAAGTAGTTCATGCCTATGCTTATATAGTATTTACCCTCATCCAGTCTGGAAAGGACTTCTTGAATCAAAAGAAGTGAGTTGTCGAAATGTTCCCTTTTAAACTCGTTGAGATCGAGATAGTGGGCATCCGTCATTCTTATAACAAAGGAATACTTCGAATAAGGAACGATATTTGAGAAGAGGACAGCCTCTCCTTTTCTGAGAAGGTCACCTTCAAGCAAATCTGGGTCTCTTGCCGCCATTGTTTCGATTCTTTCTGGGCAGAAAGGGCACCATGCTTTTGAACTCTCAATTTCCTCCTCAAAACCCTGAATCTCGGGTATAGGAGGGATTTTGTTTATGACCCTTGATGTTTGGAGAGTCAAGGGATCGTATCTTATCTCGATCCTGTTCTCCTCGATTGAGCCGTTCGGAAGAAGAACTTTGGAAAACTCAACCTCCTTTCGGAACTCCATAGCCTTTATTATAAAGGTTCAAATTTAAAATTTTGGTAGGGTCTGGTTTGAGGGTCTGGTTTGGTTTTGATTGGAACTTGAGAATTTGATTTTCAAAGATGAAGTTTAGATCACTTAAAACAACTTAAAACTATACTCGAAACATAAATGAAAAACACAAAAAACAAAATCAATGAGGAAATTTTATCTTTGGAGAAAGTTTACTTCTGAAAGATTAAGGTGGTTCTATGGACGTTAATGATGTGGAGAAGGAGAAAATGGTTGCAGCTAAGGAAGCATCAAAGCTAGTTGACGATGGTATGGTTATTGGGCTTGGTACCGGCTCAACCGTTGAGTTTTTTATAAAGGAGATTGGTGAAAGGATAGCTAAAGAAAAGATAGAGGTCTGGTGTGTTCCAAGCTCATACAAGTCTCATCTCCTTGCAATCGATAACGGCTTCTTTGTAACGGACCTCTTTCAAGTTGGAGAACTCGATCTCTGCGTCGATGGTGCTGATCAGGTTGATAGGGGTCTCAACTGCATAAAAGGGAGGGGTGGGGCTTTGCTCAGAGAGAAAATCATCGCCCAAGCATCGGAGATGGTTGCTATCATTGTCGATTCGGGCAAGCTCTCAGGTAGACTTGACACCCTTGTGCCGGTGGAGGTTTTGCCCTTCGCATATGGAAGTGTGAAAAGGAAAATCGAGAGAATTGGGGGAAAGGTAAGCCTGAGAGAATCAAACTCCAAGGTTGGACCATGTATAAGTGATAACGGTAACTTCATCCTCGATGTGGATTTTGGAG
>QMZD01000195.1 GCA_003662985.1 Archaeoglobales archaeon
GATTAAGCAAAAATAATAGATTTAAGAAAATTTCAAAAGACTTAAATATTAAAAATTTTTAATTAGCCATGAGGCTCTATTTTGTCAAAAAAGGTAGGAGAAGTAAAGGCTTTAAAAACTGAGGTCGCATAGCCCCGGGGGGATTCGAACCCCCGTCGCCGGCTCCAAAGGCCGGTATGATCGACCGCTACACCACGGGGCTTTTGGCTCTCTCAATTTAACTTTTTGAATTTTAGGATATATCTTTTTCCTATTTGAGACAAACCTGAAGAAAAAGTTATCTATCTTCCAAGAAGATTACTGATGCCGATGATGACTGATGGGCGAACTGAAAGATGATGAAAAGGGAGAGTCTGAGGCCCTCTGTTTTATTCACCTCTCATCTTTTAAGAAAAACAAAAAAGCAAATATGTCGCAAAACAAACCGCTTTTATGGTCGAGAGGGATAAAGTATTCAGTATGATCGAAAACATTTCTATCTCTACCTATACACTAATTTCCTTTTTCGTATCCTTTATTGTTCTCTACACAACCATCCACTCCTTTCTTCCGACCTTTCTACTTTCTACTCTGATCTCAGCCTTCACGCTCTTATATTTTAGAAGAAGAGGTGTATTGTTTGAGCGAAGACTCAAAAAATGATTTCTTGGACTTAATCTACTTTGACCTCCAAGGATTTGGAATCTGTAATCTTCACATTAAGAACGTTCCGCATGTGGTGAATGGCATATTTGTACTCGTATTCGGACAACGCGATTGTGCAGTCTTTGAGGAGGTTTACGTCATAACCTCTAGAGGCTGCATCGGCAGCCGTATGTAACACACAGATATTTGTAAGAACTCCAGCGAGAATTAAACCATCAATTTTTAGCTCTCTGAGGATAAGATTGAGATCGGTGCCGTAAAAAGCTGAATACCTTCTTTTCCGTACATAGTAATCTTCCTCCCGTGCTTCAAGCTCATCTATGACTTCAGCACCTTCCGTGTTCATTATACAGTGGGGAGGCCAGATCTTGAATTCCTTATCATCTTTTCTGTGCCAATCCTGTGTAAAAATTATTGGAACTTTGTCTCTTGCCCTCTCCAAGAACTGTTTAAGGGGTGAAAATATCTTTTTTACTTCATCACCTGCATACAATGCTCCATCCGGATAGCAGAAATCCTTCTGCATGTCTACAACGATAACCGCATCCATAAATTGTATTTATTCCTCAAAAATAAAATTCTTTTGTTGCACGGCTGTGATCGCTGAGGGTAAATAATTTATTTTTAGCTATCAGCTTAGACCTATGCAGTTAGAAGAGCTTGTTGAGTATCTGGATGACTATCTTGATATAAAGAGCTTTAGAGATTCGAGTAGTAATGGATTGCAGATTGAGGGGAAGAAAGACATCCGAAAAGTGGCTTTTGCCGTGGATGCATGTATTGAATCATTCCAGAAGGCAAGGGAAATGAAAGCAGACCTCCTTATAGTCCATCATGGGCTGATATGGGGAGGATTGAGGTTTGTGAGGGGATTAACTTACAAAAGATTGAAGTTCCTTCTCGAGAGCGGTATGTCCCTTTATGTAGCTCATCTTCCTCTAGATGCTCATCCTGAGGTTGGGAACAATGTTCAAATCCTAAAACTTCTTGGAGCAGAACCAGAATCTTTCTTTGCGGAGTATGAAGGTCAAAAAATCGGTGCCTACGGTGAAATAGGGGAAAAAAGTATGACATCTTTGGAGAATGAGTTAGAAGGGAAGCTTAGAACTAAGGTTCAATCGTTAAAGTTCGGTAGTGGTGAAGTGAAAAAACTGTCTGTCGTGTCGGGTAGCGGAACCTTCGCGATTGAAGAAGCATCAGAAATCTCTGATTGCCTTATTACAGGCGAATATAGGCATGAAGCCTATCATGCTGCCAAAGAGCTAAACTTTAACGTGATATTTGCTGGGCACTATGCAACAGAAACAATTGGGTTGAAAGCGCTGATGGAGAAAGTGAATGCTCTAGGACTTGAAACCTTCTTTATCGACAACCCTCCTGTGTGGTAATAATCAAAAAATCAAAAATAGTTTTAAATCGATTTCAACTAGTTCTCCTTTAGTCTCTCAGCTCTTAAATTTCTCTTTAAGTTCCTCCTCGCTCAATCCTGTTATCTCCATTATTGTAATCCCGGTTTTCAACTCGGATGCCTCGTGTTCAGACATTTTCTCGATAAAAACATCATCTGAGATTATCGCACTGTTGCCGAAGGGATCCTCTAGAATCAGGGTTAGCTTCTCCTCCCCCTTTAGCGTTCTATCTATCTTTTCCAAAATGAGATTACACCTTTTTACCTTCTCGCTATCATCCGAGTTCCATTTTCTGGCTACTTTGACGATATCCTCAACCCTAGTTAAGATACCTTCCAAGTTCGTGATAAAAGCTTGCGATGCAGGTCCTGGCTCGATATCAACTCCAACTTCCGGAATTCTGATCGTGCCAGAGCTTGATCTTATGACTTTTGTAAAGAGATTGCCACTCTCAATTTTTATCGTGTACCTTCGAGGCTCTTTTATCTCAGTTATTATTGAGTCTGAGTGTTTGTATCCACATTCGCATGAGATTGAAGTCAGCAAAATCCTACCAAAATAAGGTACTTCATAAACACTGCTAAGAATCTTTACCTCTCTACCACAGGCAGGGCAATTCATCTTTCCTTATTTGCCTATTTCTTTATTCCTCGGATCTTATTTCTATCTACTTTAATTCCTGTAGGAGTAATAACAACGTAATCTTCTCCCAGTCCGACGATGTCTCCGTTGACATCCTCTGCGAGCTGTCTTAGATCCTTTAGAATTCTGTCAAGTGTGAGCTTATCGTGTCTTAGAAAAGCTATGTCCGCAATCACGATGTTACCTTCGTAGATCTGTCTTCTGATCTCAGGTACCTCATTCAAGCCTGTAACCTCTGCAACTTTAATGAGCGTTTCCGCCTCTTCAACGATCTCAGACTCATACTCTCCAAGGTCGAGTTCTTCATACTCTTCAACCGAAAGTCTTTCTGATTTGCCGAGAAGCTTGTCCATGAATCCCATAAACTTCACCACTTCATACTTCGATCATTCTGGTATTTAAATTATTGCACGGGAATCCAAATGGCCCCGATTAATATTGTCCCGATTAATCTGCGATTATTTTAAAGTTGAAAATACTTTTCATCTAAGCAGGGTAACTTTCTCTGTATCTTTCGGACATGCATGAGTGAAATGAATGAGGACATCTTTGGGGGCTACATGAATCTACCGTTTTGTAGTAGAACTCTTTTTTAGATCAGAGGCGGAGTGAGAGTCTTAGAACCCTTCCGTTTCCCATGGGAAGATACCTATTCGTGATAACTTTTTCAACCTTAAATCCGAATTTTTGGTAGACGTGGAGGGCCACCTTGTTCTCATCGGTACAAAAACCAATCAGCCTTTTAACACCTTTTCTCTTAGAAACTTCTATAATCTTCTTTAGGAGAGCCTGACCGATTCCTCTGTTTTGGTATAAATCATGAACGATTATACCAAATTCAGCCGAGGTTTTCGAGTACTTTATCAGTCTGGCCTCTCCAGCAATTTTTTCTCCATTTACCGCAACGATAGAGATAACTTTCTCCCCGTTCACTCTGGAGTACATCTCTCTGACTTCATGTGGTGTGAACTCATTCGATCTCAAGAAGTGAAGAGTCTTCTCACTCAAGGTTGTGTACATCTCGATAAGCAAATCTAAGTCCTGCACTCTGGCCTCTCTTATCTCCACATTTTTTCCGTTTTTGGTCGTTACTCGCTGCATTTATGATCTTCTTTGTTGATAAGGATCCTAATTTTCTATCTGTATTTATAATTATTTTAGCATGATAAAACATTAAAAAGCTAGCCAAAAAAACGGTTCCATAACTTATCCTTCACGTGATGGATGTTCTCAATAACTTTGCCTTTATCCCCAATCATCTCGCTGCCATCTACAAGGGCAATGCCAACCGCTATAGGTGTATCTTTTCCCTCTACGGTAATGTAAACGAAATCACCCTTCTTTATCTTTTCGTCTGCCTGAAGTATTCCTGGTCTCATGACATCCGCTCCATTCATGATGTAGGGCAGAGCCCCTCTATCGACGACGACCTTCCCCCTTTCGGGCTTAAATCTGATTATGGTTAGAACTGTCGGATACCAAACTCCTTCATGCTCAAAAAGAATGGGCTCGTCATTGATGAGGATGACCCTTTTGTTATCAACCTTAACGACATCCATTTCAGTCGATAGCTTAATTCCAAATCTCTCCTCAAAATCTCTTGCAATTTTTTTCGCCTCTTTTTTTCTTAGCCTTTGCATGCTATCAGATCCCGTCGATTTAACACTCCGATATTTTTAAATACTTCACCATATACGCAATTTAAAAGCCTTTTTAAC
>QMZD01000196.1 GCA_003662985.1 Archaeoglobales archaeon
TCCTTCCATCTTGGAAATGTTCGGAGTATGCGTGTTTCAAACCAGATGCAGTGTCTTCTCTCTCCATCGAATTCATAGAACTTGCAATCCTCGCATCCCATGAAGTCAAATTTACTTGACTAATATTTAAGTTTTTTTGATTTTTTGTATTTTGGGGCTCGGGGCAAGTCAGATAGATTTTATAGTCGTTTCGATAATTTGGAAGTGGATGATAGAGATCGATGGAAGTTATGGGGAAGGTGGAGGACAAATATTGAGAGCTGCGATATCCCTTTCATGCCTTACTGGTGAAGCCGTTAGGATTTCAAATATTAGAGCAAATCGTCCAAAACCGGGCTTGGCAGCCCAGCATTTAAAAGGCATCGAGGCTGCGAAGAAGCTTACGGATGCTGAGGTTGAAGGACTTAAGCTTGGATCGAAGATTGTTGTTTTCAAGCCGGGAGAGGTTAAATCAGGAAAACTCAGGATCGATATCGGAACGGCAGGAAGCGTCACTCTGATTCTTCAATCCATTCTCCTACCTTCCCTAATAAAGGGCTGCGAGTTCACGATTAGCGGAGGTACGGACGTGAAGTGGTCTCCAACTGCTGATTATTTCAAAAATGTGACACTTCCAGCCCTTTCCTTGTTTGGAGTAAAGTGTGAGTTTGAGGTGCTAAAGCGCGGATATTATCCAAAGGGGGGAGGTATGGTAAGAGTAAGAACTGAAAAATCAACTCTCAATGGCTTTGATTTTAACGATTCTTCGGATAGTGAAATAATAGAGGGTATAAGCCATTGCTCTAATCTTCCCGATCACGTGGCGAGAAGGCAGGCTGAGGCTGCAAAAGCACTTCTGGAAAAGCAGGGGTTTAAAGCGGAGATAGAGGTCGAAATAGTCAGGAGTGTGTCAACTGGAAGTGCGATAACCCTGTGGAAAGATTTTAAGGGTGGAAGTGCTCTGGGAGAGAGGGGAAAAAGGGCCGAAAAGGTTGGGGAGGAGGCAGCGTTGAATTTGGCAAACGAACTGAAGGCTGAAGGAGTTGTTGACAAACATTTGGCCGATCAGCTTATGGTCTTCGCTACAGTTGCGAACGGTAGGACTTCTTACACAACCACCGAGGTAACTTTGCATCAGAAAAGTAACGCTTATGTGATAGCCAAATTTTTGGGAGACGTTATAAAATTTGATAACAGAAGAGTGGAGATAATTGGAACAGGATTACTTTAAGCGGCAATCGTTTCCGATTACTTCTATTAACAATTATTCATACCTCAAAGCCTCTATTGGCTCGAGTTTGCTGGCTTTGAAGGCCGGATAAAAACCACTTACCACCGCTGTTACCAACCCAAAGAAAATACCCTGAAGGATGGAGTAAAGGGTTGCCATGCTGAATATGTGTTTGGCTGACTGAAGAATAGCTAGTTCGATGAAGTAACCACCAAAAATGCTTAAAATACCTCCGGTTACGCTTCCGATCAAACCAAGAATCAAAGCTTCATATAAGAATATTCTAAGGATCGTATGTCTGCTGGCTCCTACGGCCCTCATAATTCCGATCTCTTTCGTTCGCTCGAGAGTCGACATGAGCATTATGTTCAGTATACTAACTCCAGCAACTAAAAGGGATACTCCCGCTATTGCGAGTAGGAAGAGATTTATCTGGTTAAAAGCCTGGGTTATTCTCTCAAGAATTGATCTTAACTCCAGAACCCGGACTTTTTTATCCCTAGAGTTGATCGTTTTCTCTACTGCATCTTTAAATTTCTCAATGTCTCCAAGACTTTCAACCTTGACGATAACCATCGAATAGTCTTCTACACCAAATATCTCAGTAAAATCCTTTTCAGATATAATTATAGCGTTGTTTGGCCTTATATCGAATCGAGCCCCCTCCTCTTTCAAAATTCCCGCTACATTGAACTCTCTCTCCCTGATAACAATCTTGTTACCAACTCTGAGCTTCATTCTTTCAGCAAGATTGCTTCCAACAATACAGGAGCCGGAAAGTCTGTTGCTACCTTTTTCAATCTCAAAAAGCTCCATGATTGCATCTCTATTCATTCCGTAAATAATGGTGAAGGTCTTTTTGTTCTTGAAATAAACGAGTGAACCTTCGTTTTTAAGGGGAATCACCGAACTCAAATAGGATATTTTCTCAATTTTTGATATTGTTGTCTTATCTATACTTGAATACCCTCCAGAAAAAGAGGGTGTAATGATTATCTCGTTGGCAATATCCTCAAACCTTTCAAGAACGGTCTTTTTTAAACCCTCTCCAAATATTCCGATGGAGGAGATAGCCATGACACCAATCACTATTCCTATGATCGCTAGGATGCTCCTAACCTTTGTCCTCATAAGGTTTCTTTTGGCCAATTCGAAGTACATGTCAACCGCCTTAGCTTTCGGCTAGTATTTTACCATCTCTGATTCTCACAATGCGCTGTGCAAACTCAGAAACGGCTGGGTCATGTGTTACCACAATTACTGTAACACCCTCTTTGTTGAGGTTTGTGAGAATCTCCATGATAACCTCGCCACTTTTTGTATCGAGATTTCCAGTTGGCTCATCGCAAAGCAAAATGGCTGGATCGTTCGATAGGGCTCTTGCTATAGCAACCCTCTGCTGTTGTCCACCACTGAGTTCGGTAGGTTTTCTATCTATTTCCTCTTTGAGTCCAACTTTCTCAAGTAACTCCTTTGCTTTTCTCTCCCTCCTTTCAGCGTTCAATCCACGAAAGATCATCGGAAGTTCAACATTCTCCAAAGCTGTGAGGGTTGGAATGAGGTTGTACTGCTGAAAAACGAAACCTATCGTGTCCCTCCTAAGCTTTGTAAGCTCATCGTCACTCAGCTGTGACGTATCAGTACCCTCTATCAACACCCTCCCCTTTGTCGGTTTATCGAGACACCCAATCATGTTGAGGAGAGTTGATTTACCACTGCCTGAAGGGCCCATTATAGCGATAAATTCCCCCCTTTCTATTTTTAAATTCACACCGTTTAATGCGAATATCTTTTGCACACCCAAGGTATAAATCTTGTAAACCTCTTGAAGCTCCACTATTGTCTGCATTTTATCGCTCGCTCTTATGCTCCTATCTTCTTGACTTTACAATCGCAACAATAATTATAGCGGCAACTACCACTGCGGCAATCCCCATGTAAAGCATGGTATTCCTTGGCTTTTCAAAGCTTTTAACAGGAACTGTAAACTCCTGGGTTATCGTGTTTGAGCTTCCTAACTCGTTTGTCCAAGAAACTGCTATCGTGCCTTTTTTGGTAGCACCAGGGAGAGAAAAGTCGAAACTGAAGAAGTCTCCGGACTCAAGCTCACCTACGAAGAAGTTCTTGGTAATATTCCCTGCTGTAACTTCTATAACAACATTTCTTGCCTTTGATCTCCCCCCATTGCTCAGGTCACCGGTAATCTTTACCTCTTCAAGTGTTTTCTTTATATCTAGATTGCTTATCCCCAGGATTTCCTGATCTGTTGCTGTAACTTCAGCATTTCTCTCCATAACGTAGTCGTTTCCCATTTCATCCTTGTAGCTCACCCTGATTGTTATCTCATTTTTACCGATCTTTTCCGGGGAGAACAGAAAGCCTATGCTGGATGAAGTGAACGGATCGAGGTAGGGTATCTCCCGTCGAGTTTCGGAGAATGAGACACCATCACCGCTAACCTCAACTACAATCCCATAGACCCTATCATTCCTCAGATTTGCAAGGGAAACGCTGAGAGATGAGACATCGTTTACTGGAAGAACTGGAAATGATAGATTATATGTTAGAAAAACACCCTTGCTGTTTTCGTATTCTACCTCAATATTTTGAATTGTCTCATGGTAGTTTCTCCCGTTGTAGAACGAGATCTTGAATGAAAGTGGTCTATCTTCAGTTGGATAGAATTTGAACATCCCAGTAGATCCTTCAAGAACATCGAAATAGAATACGGAAGGTTCTGACTCAAACAACGGTTCAACTCTTATTTTCTCGAAGTTGATTCTGCTAGCCAGAGAGAATTCAATCTCGTTTACTTCATTCAGAGTCAGCCTTGTTCTCTTTAGAATCAGGATGGGTTTTGCATCCGCAACTTCCACATTAAAAATGTACTTTTTGCTATCGTTTTTCGTGTTTATGAGCACTTCGATACTGTACATGCCCGCATCGGTTGCCTTTAATACGAATGGGAGTTCGTAGCTTGCCCCTCTAGATATGATACCGATTTCAGTTACAAATGACGGTGTAATTTCGATTCCCTTTGCCTTAAAGGAAATACTTCTTACATCCTCATCTTTCTGGGTCGTTAAGATTAGCTTTCCATCTGCAAAATCTCCTGGTAGAAGTACTTCAGGATTTATCTCTACTTTCGACACCTCTATGGCTTTCGATGGAATTAGAATCAGGGGAATTATCAGGAA
>QMZD01000197.1 GCA_003662985.1 Archaeoglobales archaeon
CCTTTTCTACCTCTAATACGCCCGGCTCTCTCGTAGTTTGTAGCAAGATCGGTATACATGTAACCCGGATAACCTCTTCTTCCAGGCACCTCTTCTCTTGCCGCACTTATCTCTCTCAAAGCTTCACAGTAGTTTGTGAAATCCGTCAGGATGACGAGGATGTGATAGTCGTATTCATAGGCAAGATATTCAGCTGCTGTCAAAGCCATCCTCGGCGTTATAAGCCTCTCAATGGCCGGATCGTTTGCAAGGTTGAGGAAGATAACCGCTCTCTCCAAAGCTCCCGTTCTCTCGAAATCCTTTATGAAGTAGTGAGCTTCCTCATACGTAATACCCATCGCAGCGAAGATGACGGCAAACTCTTCACCCGTGCCTCTAACCTTCGCCTGTCTTGCGATCTGCAGGGCGATGTCGTTATGTGGCAAACCGGAACCGCTGAATATGGGCAGCTTCTGACCTCTTACGAGGGTGTTCATTCCATCGATAGCAGATATACCAGTCTGGATGAACTCTCTCGGATAGGTTCGAGCATATGGATTTATGGCAGAACCTATGATCGGCAATCTCTCCTCGGGAATGATCTTTGGTCCCCCATCGATAGGTTCCCCTGAACCGGAGAGGATCCTGCCCATCATGTCTTTTGAACAGGCGAGCTTAACGATATCACCGGTAAAGCGGACAGCTGAAGATTTGTCAATACCTCTTGTGCCCTCAAAAGACTGAACTACTACTATATCCTTAGCCGAGTCAAGAACCTGGCCTCTTCTCGTTGTACCATCGGGGAGTGTAATCAAAACGAGCTCACCGTAGGAGACGGGCTCCGTTTTCTCAACGAAGATCAAAGGCCCGGCAACATCCCTAATGGTTCTATACTCCTTCATGCTTCACCTCCAAGAAGGTTAGCCTTAATTTTTGCAACAGCCGCATCGAGGTGCTTCTTATAATCCTCCTCAAATTTGGCTCTGGCAAAGTCCTCTCTTCCCTCAACGTTCTCAATCTCATCGATCGTTCTGCCAGCATCTAACGCCTTGTAGAATATGTCATTGAGCTCCTTTATCGCTTTCATCATGTCATACATCTTCTGAACCGAACAGTAAGTGTCAACCTCGTGATATGCGTACTGGGAAAGGTAAACCTCTCTGATATATCTCGCAATTTCGAGCAACACCCTCTGGTTGTCCGCAAGCGCATCCTTTCCAACAAGCATAACTATCTCCATGAGATTTGCTTCTTCCTGTAGAACCGTCATTATCCATGTTCTCAGATCACTCCATTCGGGAGAGACATTCTCCTTGAACCAATCAGCCAAGGATTCAGCATATAGGCTGTAACTCTGGAGCCAGTTTATTGCTGGGAAGTGCCTTCTCGCAGCAAGCTTCGTGTCGAGAGCCCAGAACACTTTCACAATTCTCAGTGTGTTCTGGGTAACGGGTTCACTGAAGTCTCCACCCGGTGGTGAAACTGCTCCAACAACACTGACACTTCCTATGCTTCCGGCTAGAGTCCTCACTCTCCCAGCTCTTTCATAGAACTCTGCAAGCCTTGAAGCAAGGTAGGCCGGATATCCTTCTTCACCAGGCATCTCTTCAAGTCTACCCGACATCTCTCTCATAGCCTCAGCCCATCTGCTCGTTGAATCAGCCTGGACTGCCACATCATATCCCATGTCCCTGAAGTACTCTGCCAAGGTTATCCCCGTATAAACCGATGCCTCCCTCGCGGCAACAGGCATGTTCGATGTGTTTGCAACAAGAACCGATCTTTCCATAAGAGATTCCCCAGTTCTCGGGTCTATTAACTCTGGGAATTCCTCAAGAACCTCTGTCATCTCGTTTCCTCTCTCTCCACATCCCACGTAAACGATAACATTGGAGTTGGACCACTTGGCGAGCTGATGCTGCATCACGGTTTTACCGGTTCCAAACCCACCAGGAATGGCCGCTGTTCCACCTTTCGCGATAGGAAAGAGAGTATCGAAGATTCTTTGGCCGGTGAGCAAAGGAACATCAGGCGGGAGCTTTTCTTTATAAGGTCTTGGAATTCTTACTGGCCACTTGTGGTGCATCTTTAGCTCCACTCCTTTGTCAAGAACCGCTATCGTATCCCTCACCGTAAACTTACCCTCATAGATTTCGTTCACCACTCCCCCTTCGACATTTGGTGGCACAAGGATTTTGTGCTCAACAACTTTCGTTTCCTGAACAACCCCAATGATGTCTCCTGGATTTACGCTGTCCCCCTTCTTAACCGTAGGCTTGAACTCCCATTCTTTCTTCATATCGATGCCTGGAGCTTCAATACCTCTGCCGATAAAGTCTCCAGAAATTTCCTTCATCACCGGCAAAGGTCTCTGGATCCCATCGTAGATCGAAGTTAGTATCCCCGGCCCGAGGTCGACGCTCAATGGCATTCCCGTGTTCTCAACCTTTCCACCAGGTTTTATCCCCGATGTGTCCTCGTAAACCTGAATGAGAACTTTGTCACCTGCCAGCCCTACTACTTCTCCCATTAATCCTTCAACCAGACAAACATCGTACATTCTTGCTTTCAAACCCTCTGCCACAACCAGAGGGCCAGAAACTCTATAAATCTCCCCCACACTTCCAGCTGTTTTCACTTCCATAAGTCAACACCTATCGCTTTTCTTATCTTTTCTCTAATCTCCTCAACACCCCCACTCCCACCAACTGCTACGAATGTTGGTCGCACCCTTTCATCGATTTCCCTTCTAAGGGCGGGAGGGAGTTTTTTAAGATAATCATATCTTATAACCACAATCCCAACTTCCTTATCGTCCAGCGCCTTTCTCACGCTTTCAACGATTTCCTCATCGCTTTTGATGTCAAACATGTTTTCAGTTGATATGCCCGCAAGACCGAATCCCACATTAAACTCGGGATCACCTACAACCACGATCTTCATACGATCACCATCTGTTTCTCTATTTCCTCGTTGGGCATATTATACCATTTGCCCCATCCCAAAATCCTCAGATTGTCTACCTCAACCTTCTTTAGTACCATGTAGTGCATCACCGGTAAAATCGAAAGGGGATAGCTCGTTGCTCTTTTGGCAATTGTCTCAATCCACGCTTTATCGAACAGCACCTCTGTGGTTGAAAGTTCCTCCTCTATCTTCTCTACTCCCTTCCAGAACCAGTAGCCCTCTAAGGCTTTTACGAGTTCAGACCAAGACATCGTGGCAAGCTTTCTACATTCATCAATTGTAAGTTCGTATCCATTGGGTATGAGCCTTGAAATTATTTCATCGGGAGTTGCGTTCTCCACCTTCATCCTGAGAATCGTTTTGAGATTTCTCAAGTCCACTTCCATCTTCACAAAATCGACGAAAAGTTTCAGAGATAGTTCTGCGGGCTTGAGTTTTGTTAGTTCAAGGTAGTACGTTTTGAAGAGTTCATCTTCAATTTGGTTTGGTGGCATGGTGCCTATCTTGGAGAGCGTTTCAAAGTAAGGTGTCCCTCTGTACGTACCCACTATCTCATCCACATCTTTGGCGATGAGTGACTTGTAGTAATCGAAGTCCCTCTCCACCGGCACTATCGCTTCTTCTATCTCATCTGGGGGTATGTTCGCACTTTTCCCTCTGAGTATGCTTATAATGTTCGTGAGCTCCCATTTCTTCAGGTAGCTTGAGATCAAATCTTTTGCAAGACCGAAGGAGATTCTTATTATCTTCTGATAAGTTCTTGAAAGATTTAGTGATAGGGCATAATCCATGAGCTTTGGCCCCGAATACCTATAGCCGAATTCATCTATCTCTTTTTTGTAGTCAGTTTCTTCCAAGTACCTCACTATTTCGTTGAATTCCATATTCAGCAGTTTTCGGTACTCATCTTTCGGGATGAGCTTCCTTTTCATCACTTTTGTTCTTGCGACGAGGTAGGCCCAAGTGGCATTCTTTCCAATTAGCATCCTCAACCACCCAGTAAGATCTTTGAAACTTCACTCATCTCCTGCTCAAAAAGCTGGTTGAGAAGCTCATCAAACGTAAGATTTATCCTTATTCCCTCCTTGGAGTCCTCGAGGATTACCCCTCCAAGGCAGTTTACGTTCCCCCCGTATTCGATCCTCTTATCCAAACCACTTATAATTTCTTTAACGACATTTTCATCTTCTTTCCTTGAGTAAACGACCATCCCATCCTGGGCATTCTTCTTAATCAGCTCATCCAGTAGCTTTCTCCTATCCTCCTCTCCCATTTCTCTGACTCTCTGTTTTGTGAGATCAAAAACGGATTCAAGCAATTCTTTCTGTTTGTTGAGGAAGAGTCTTTTCATCTCTAGACTTACGGATGAGACCTCCTGTCTTCTGAGGTTTTCCGCTTCCTTCTCAGCATCCTCTCTCGCTTTCTTGAGAATCTCTTCTGCCTCTCTCTTAGC
>QMZD01000198.1 GCA_003662985.1 Archaeoglobales archaeon
CCTCCACCTGCTCCGGTTAGCTTCGATGCGATGCCCATGGAATTGAGCTCGGCAACAATTTCATCGATTTTTCTTGTGCTCACACCGATGGCATTGAGCAAACTCTGATTGATGAACATAAGCTTTGAAATTGCAGCTAAATCCATTCTATCCACTTCAGGAATTGCAGCAACCGTTATTTTATCGATCGAATCCATTATTCCTTCAACAACCTCTGGAAATTCTTCTTTGAGTTCAGCCACCTTTTTTACCATCTCCCCTGTTATTGATTTTATTCCAGTATCTATCACTAGAAAATGGATATCACCGATTTTTATGGGCCTTCTCTCCGGTATGAGCCAGCATCCACCGTAGGTTGAGATAAAAGGATCAGTTCCACTCGCTATCCCCTGAACATCAATTTCAACCTTCCTCGCGATTTCGTAGATCTCTTCATCCGTCAAACCTGTCTCGTATTCTGCATCCAATGCTTTTAAAACCGAAACAGTTACAGCAGAAGAGCTGCCAAGGCCTGAAGCAATCGGGATCTGGCTTTCTATCTCAACATCAACCCCTTTTATTTTCTTGAATTCCGTAAACCTCCTGATTGCGTGGCTTATGTAGGGATGATTTTCGTAATCCAATCCGGTTATTCCGAGAGGTGAAGATATGCGAAAATCATCCCTTTTTTTCACAGTTGCAAAACATCTTAGATTTATCGCGGTAACCAAAGCTCTCTTACCGTAAACAACAGCATGCTCACCGAAGAGGAAGATCTTTCCAGGGGCGGATGCTTTCATCAGGCTTTCTAATTCAGGGAGCTATTTAAAAATATTGTAATTTGAATCGAGTTTTGATTTTGACCTCAAATTGAGAGATTTAAATCGGGTGATTAAAATCGAAAGCCTGTCAGTATTTTATCCTAAACCCTAAAGGCTATGGCCGCATATCCCACAACCATCGATTTATCCGCTACATCTCCGCTTGTTGAGTAGTCTACAAGCTCTGCTCTTGCTCCACAGTGATTTGCGAAGTTCATGGCAACCGCGATAACCCCGTATCCACACACGCTTGCCTGGAGATTGTAGATGGTGGAATAGTACTCACTGACATTCATCGTTTTTATTGAGTCTATAACCCTAGCATCAAGCTGCCTACACTGGGAGTCGGGGAGATAGTGGTGCATGTCGCTTGAGGCGATGACAACTATATTCTTCCCAGTTTTCTCCTTTGCTTGGATGATCTCTTCTGTAATCTCTTCTGCAGTCTCCTCATCCTGCATTCCAACGCATATTGGCACGATCTTGAAGTCTTCATGTAAAAGTTGAAGAAACGGAACCTGAACTTCAAGCGAGTGCTCGTATCTATGAGCTGTCTCGTCGATATCGATGATTATGTGAGGCATCGCATCGATGAATTCTTTATCCACTTCAACTTCTCCCAGAGGGGTGCTCCAAGTGTCAACCGAGACCGCCACTGGAGAGCCGTAACCGCTGTGGTTTGGGCCGAGAATGACATAAGTTTCAACATCTGGCAAGATGGAGTGGATTTTGCCTGCAGTTCTTCCCGAGTACATGTAGCCAGCGTGAGGGGAAACACAGGCGATGACTGAATCATCAGGGTTTTTATGAATGTAGTCAGAGACTTCTGCTCTTAAAGATTCAGGATTTGCCGGATAAAATGACCCTGCTACTACTGGTCTCCTCATGAACCTTACTCTGTCTCATTCTTACTTAAAGGTGTTGATTGGAATTGGAGTATTTCGTTTGAATAACGGGGTAAATTGCTCATCAATTTATCGAACCTACCAATATCCCAAATAAAAAGGATTAAGTTCATCGCAGCCATCATGATCTTGTGCAAGAGTCCAAAATCAAGCTGGAGAAGATTGGAATCGTAGTGAACCCGAAGGCTGGGAATGGAATCGATCCAGAGATTGTAAAAAGGGTTATCGGTAGGCTTTCTCCCAGAAAAGTCTATGGGGGACCCGATGAGCTTGGTAGAAACTATCTCAAAGGTCTTAAGGATTTTAAAGAAATCTTCATCGAGCTTGAATTCGAACCTACAGGAAAAGCTGAAGATACGATTCGGCTTGTAGAGAGATTTAATGAATTCGATGAAATCGATCTCGATGCTGTAGTTGTTTTTGGAGGCGATGGAACAATGAGCGATGCATCGATCTCTAAACATCCATTGCTATGCATCCCAACCGGCACAACGAATGTTAGCCCGCTCGTCTTCAACGATTCAACCACATTCAGCGTGGAAGAGATAAATCCGGCTAGATTTATCATAAAAGAGATGGATGGTTTGGTTGTAAAGGTTGATGGTTTAAATTTCAACGCCTTTAACGATGTTGTTGTTGGATCAACGATTCTCAGCACTGTGGAGGGAAAAAGAACCCATGTTGATGCCGAAGCATTTTTAGCTGGAAAAAAGATCGAATCAAAACCAAGAAAATTCCATGCTAGGATTGAGATTGTGAAGGGAAATGAGATCCTAAAGTCGATCGAGGGTACTTTCGGGAATATTTTCGTGTCGCTGACAGACGAGAGGTACCTTGGAAAGGGGATCACCGGAGGGGCGGCAATTTCCACCTTCGCTGGATTTAAAGCTGTCGTTGCATGCACGAACGTGGGGATGATATACGGTTACTCGAAGGAGGAGCTGAGGAGTGTTGAGCCGTTTGTTACAAATTCTTTAAGCTTTGATGAAGGTGAAAAAGTTAGAATATTCTCAGATGAGGTAATATCTAGGGATGGAACCCCCATCAAAAGAATGAAGTATGCCGAAGTAGAATATAGGAAGGGACTGGTTAGGGTTTTAAAACTTCTCAGAGGATAATAAAATGTTGTAACCATTTTTAATCTCTAGAAGATCCTAAGATACCTCCGTACGTCCGAAGTTATGTAATCCAGAACACTCCCCTTTGCGTTTGAAATCTCCGCTTTCTCTATAATCTCTCTGAATCCCCCGCCTCCGATACCGTTAGCGATTATTGCAGCCCCTTCTGCCGATTGCTTTGCAATTCCGAATCCTTTAAGCTCTTCGCATTCATATCCAAAGTTTTCCGCCATTTCCCTGAAAATTCTGGTGAGTTCGTCATAGGAAAAGTTTTTTCCGGAAAAAAGAATCTTCTCCGCCTTGCAAGAGACGTCAGCTGCTCTAACTCCTTTCATGAGATACTCTGCAAACCACTGTAGAGCTTCCTGAGGCATGTCCTTTATACTTTCGATCCTTTTCCCTCTGTCCCTGAGGTAACTCCTTACACCGCCAGAGAAGAGCATCTCTTTGGGAAATGGTTTGAGAAGGTATGCAAGCTCACCATCTATCGCTCCAAGGGAAGAGAATGCAGGAAAGGACGAGCTTCCACCCAATCCATCGACTATTTTCCCGTTTCTGACGGCGATAAAGGCATTGAAACCAAATCCTGACTCAGTAAGCACGAAAGATTCGGAATCAGACTCCTTTGAGAGCTGATAGATGCCTAAGACAGCAGAGCAGAGCTTGTCAGCCGTTCCCATATCGATTCGATTTATTTTCCTATATTCGGGGACGGTTGGAAGATGAATGACTCCTGGAATCGTGTATAGGTTTAGATCAAGTTCCTTTGCGATCTCTACAAGCATCCTCATCCCCATCGTGGTTTTTGGATCCGTGTTGAGGGTTAAGAGAAAAACATCCTTCTCATCCAGCTCTGAAAACCTTTTTACCGGCATTCCATATCCTGAGAGTCCAGCAATCAGATCAGCATGGATTTCAAGCAGAATCTCCTTAAATATCCCCGGATCATTCCTCACTTCCTTGGTGGGAATCTCTATTTTTTTTAAGGGCTTCTCATCTTTGAGAATGAATATTTCATAGCTCGAAGTTCCGGGATCGATTCCGGCGAATTTCATCAAAATCGGAACGACTTTGGGGTATTAGTACTTATTTTTATTTCATCCTTTCCTTCTTTCCTCGTTGATTGTCTTTATTGATTGCATACCTATCAGAAATTCAGAAATCTCGTCTAAACCCTAATCTACCAGAGGTTCCCCTTCAAAAGATGCGTGATCTTGTCAGTTGTGCTCACCATTATTCTTCTGAATTCGAGAATGTAATGTCCATCTTCATAGAAAGCATCTGAAAATTCCGCCTCAACACCCATCTTCTTGAGTTGCATTTTGAAGAGCTCAAGAACTTCTAGGCTCTTGAATCTCAACCTATGGTTTTCAGCAACTTTCTTTCCTTCGGAGACCTCTTTTATGCTCTCTACCATAGATTTTAGGATTGCTTTTCCGAGCCTTTCACATCTTTTTTCGGTTTCCCTATCACTCTCATTGAATTCGAAGCTCTGGAAGCCCTCCCTTACGATTCTTGAAAGCATGAAATC